>NZ_JBYCKQ010000045.1:0-64867 GCF_057473465.1 Acidithiobacillus sp. TH-A117 | reverse complement strand
GGTAATGCTGGGTTGAAAAGTACGCTTCATTGGAACACTTCCTGCGGGTAAATCCTAAGGGCTGAGAAGATAAGGAGATGCTGTCCGAAAGTCAAGGCGTCGGGGCGAGCTGTTTTTGTGATTGGCGCCACCGGTTCAGGAAAAGGAACGCTTGAGCAGGGCGCAAAATAATTTATTATATGCAACAAAGTTGCATATATAGGGAGCGAGAAGATGGGTGTTCGTTTTGGGAAGCTGCATTGTTTATGGTTGCTGGGTGGTTTTTTTCCTTTGTTAAATATTGCTCTCAACGAAAATGCAGAAGCTGAGGATCTGGGAACGGTGCGGCGAGAGACGTCAGCCGGCCTGCCTATACAGTCTGGTCAGGCAACGACCATGAGCGCTACGAGTTATAGTCTGAATCAACAACAGATGGCGTTACTGGCGGGCCCGGGCGGCGCCAACAGTGAAGCGGCTCTCGGTTTTTTGCCGGGAGTTTCTTACAACGCTCCGGACGCGCTCAATCTGGCCAATGTGCAAAACGCCAGTAAAGGCTTGCGGGTACGGGGTGAGACGGCTCAGCATGGCGCTGGCGATCTGCTCGATGGCTTGCCGCTGATAGCGGGATTTTCCGGGCCGGGCCAGTGGTTGGTGGATCAGGAGGATATCCAGTCTGTGCAGTTATTTCAGGGAGCCGTTCCGCCCTCGCTGCCCAGCCCCGGGAGTTTGGCCGGAGTAGTGGATAGCCGGATTCTTTGGCCGCTGCCCCAGAACCGCTGGCTATTCAGTCAGAGCATCGGTAGCAAATATTTTACCCGTAGTTTTCTGCGCTGGGACAGCGGTTCTCTGCCGGGTGGATCGCGGCTTTTTGTTTCCGGATCTTTTACCAGGGCGGGTCAGTGGCGAGGCTGGGCTGCGACTCCTGAGGGCCGAAGCAATATCGCTTTGGGCTGGCAGCAGCCTTATGACTCTGGATTACTTCGGCTATTTTTTGTGCATGATGATTATCGCAGTGCCAACTATCGGCCTCTCAATTATTCTGAAGCACTGGATTTACAGCGCTATAATCGTCTGGCGTACAGTCGCGAACCGGTGTTTAATCCCGCCTCCCCCGATGCAGCGTTCTATCAGGGTTATAACCATCAGCACTTCGCCGACCATGCCCTCTTTTTGGAATGGCGCCAGCATCTGGGGAGTCTTGGGGAGATCCGCTTATCGCCTTACGGCATGCAGGAAGATGGGGAGTATTGGCGAGGAATAGTCCAAAGCGGAAAAAGCCTTGTGCAGCGTGCTGATCTCCATGCCTGGCGCTGGGGGTTGCGCCTCGATTGGGAGAAGCAATCCGGTGACTGGCGGTGGCGCTCAGGTTATTGGCATGACGAAAAAATTGCCCCGCACCCGCTGACCAATAGTGCCCTGTATCAGCCGACGACGAAGGGAGGCTTGCAGTTTCTGCGCTGGTCTCTGCTGAGTGCTCCCGGCAGCCCGGAACGCTATGACAGTATTTACCTGGAGCAGGGCTGGCATCGCGGTCGGTTCAGCTTGGATTGGGGTGGCCGCTATCTTTGGGATACCCTTCCTGGTTTGCAGGCTTATGATCCTCGCAAGCTGACGAGCGATTCGCTGGCGCTGGCTTTGGATCAGGCCGCGCTGAAGCCCGGGCAATCGGTGCAAGGACGCACTCTGGGGGCTTTTTTGCCTTATGTCGGCCTGCGCTGGCTTGTGTCTGATCACTGGCTTCTGCGCGCCAATGCGGGCAGCAATGTGGCTTCCCCCGGTTTTGATTTGTGGCCCGCTTACCAGCAGAGTCTCGCCACTTTTCAACGTGCAGGCGTGCAGATCCAGAATCTTTGGGATGCCCAGCGACTCATTCGCAGTGATCAGGGGGATCTGTCTCTGCGCTGGGCGGCGGCGTCTGGCTATGTAGAGGCTCTGGGGTACTACGGCATTTTTCGGCACAAATCGGTATCCGTCTATGATCCTCTGTCCGGCTTGGTCTATCCTCAAAATGTGGGCGATGGGCAGAGTTATGGGGCGAGTGTCAGTGCCCAGTGGCGCTTGGGTGGGCACTGGTTGATTTCTGGCAACAGTAGTTACACCCGCAGCGTGTTTACCCGGGATCTGCAAGGGGTTGGGGCTACGACCTTGCCGGTGAGTGGTTTGCAGACGCCGGATACGCCTTTGTGGTCCGGCAACGCCCTTTTTCAGTATGCGCGCGATCAATGGCGTGCGACGGTGCAGGAAAAATATCTCGGCCCGCGCTGGGCGGATAGTTTGCACCGGGAAAGGATATCCGCTTATGTCCTGACTGACGTGAATCTGGGGCACACCTGGAAGGGCCGGCAGCAATCTGTAGATGTCGATTTATGGGTGTATAATCTGTTGCAAAACCGGGGTATTGGTCTGATCAGTACGGGCGGGTTGACCCTCGACAGCGGTGCCAGCTTTTATCCGCTGCCAGCGCGGACGGTGGTGTTGAGTCTGCGCTGGCATTACCACTGAAGACCTTGCCCCTTGGCGTTTTAGCGAATGATGGGTTTGTAGCGCAAACGGTGGGGTTTCGCCCCTTCTTCGCCCAGACGACGCTTTTTGTCGGCTTCGTATTCATGATAATTACCGGCAAAAAATTCGACGTGTCCATCGCCTTCAAAGGCGATGATGTGGGTGGCGATACGATCTAGAAACCAGCGGTCATGGGAGATCACCAGAACGCTGCCGGCAAACTCCAGGAGGGCATCTTCCAGGGCGCGCAAAGTTTCCACATCCAGATCATTGGAGGGCTCATCGAGCAGCAGGACGTTACCGCCAGCTATCAGGGTTTTGGCGAGATGCAGGCGGCCGCGTTCGCCGCCGGATAATTGCCCGACCAGTTTCTGCTGATCGTTGCCCTTGAAGTTGAAGCGGCCACAATAGGCACGGGACTGAATCTCGAATTTGCCGACGGTGAGAATGTCCAAGCCCCCCGATATTTCTTCCCAGACGTTGTTTTTGGCCGCCAGGGCATCGCGGGACTGGTCCACGTAAGCCATTTTTACCGTAGGGCCAATGTTGACCGTGCCGCTATCAGCTTGTTCCTGCCCGATGATCATCCGGAAAAATGTGGATTTACCCGCGCCGTTGGGACCAATGACGCCGACTATGGCCCCTGGGGGAATCTTGAAACTCAGATTCTCAAACAGCAGGCGATCGCCGAAGCCTTTGCTGACCTCAGTGAATTCAATGACTTCATTACCAAGCCGTTCGGCTACGGGAATGAATATTTCCGAGGTTTCATTGCGGGTCTGATATTCATAAGAGCTGAGTTCTTCAAAACGGGCCAGACGCGCCTTGCTTTTGCTTTGCCGCCCCTTGGCATTCTGGCGCACCCATTCCAGCTCCTGCTGCATGGCTTTGATGCGCGAAGCCTCACTGCGCGCCTCCTGTTCCAGACGTTTCTCCTTTTGTTCCAGCCAGGCGGAGTAGTTACCCTTATAAGGAAAGCCACGGCCGCGATCCAGTTCCAGAATCCACTCGGCAGCATTATCCAGAAAGTAACGGTCATGGGTGACGGCGACCACAGTGCCGCTGAAGCGTTGTAGATATTGCTCCAGCCAGTCCACCGACTCGGCATCAAGATGGTTGGTGGGTTCGTCGAGCAGGAGCATGTCGGGACGGCTGATGAGCAGGCGGCAAAGGGCAATCCGCCGCTTTTCGCCCCCGGAAAGGGGGCCTACCAGGGCATCCCAGGGGGCCAGACGCAGGGCATCGGCGGCTACTTCCATCTGCTGTTCGGCCTGGTGTCCGTCGCTGGCGGCGACAATGGCCTCCAGGCGGCCCTGCTCGGCAGCCAGAGCATCGAAGTCAGCATCGGGCTCGGCATAAGCCGCATAAACGGCTTCCAGTTGCTGCTGGGCATTGAGAATGTCGCCAAGGCCTTCTTCTACGACCTGGCGAACGGTTTTGTTGGGGTCAACGTCAGGCTCCTGAGGAAGATAACCAATTTTCAGGTTCGGCATGGGCAGGGCTTCCCCCTCAAACTCCCGATCCACACCGGCCATGATTTTCATCAGGGTGGATTTCCCTGATCCGTTCAAGCCTAGTACGCCAATTTTCGCGCCGGGGAAAAAGGAGAGAGAGATGTCCTTGAGCAGTACGCGCTTGGGGGGGACGGTTTTGCTCAGGTGGTTCATGGTGAAAACATATTGCGCCATGGCTTTTTCCGTTTGCAGTCGTGGTGGGCTGGATTGTCGTGGAGTGTAGCGCAGACAGGGGCGCTTGTGGACTATCGGCGCAAGAACTACTCATTTGCCGCCCATTTGTTTAATCAGTCAGAGGGGTGTAACATTTTTAAGAATTATATATCAAATATTAATAAGTGATAATTTTTGATTCAATCTACATGAGATGAAGTGTTCCACCTGCGAGGTGCTGAGCCGCTCATGGAGACTGTTGGAGAGAGTGATGAGTCTGACATCAGATAATACCGAGCTCGGCATGATGCTACCTCTGCGGAGCGCGCTCAGCATTGCCGAGTATCAGCAACTCATGGTTGCGGAATTTGGCGAGCCTGTGTTTGAGGATATTGCCTCCATGCTTTGCACCGGTGAGCGTGGGGATGCGGTGATTTTGTCTTCGGATAGTCTGGATTCGGGGTCGCATTTTTACTTCGATGGTTGTGACTCTCAGGCGCTGGTTTTTCGCCTGAAGGGATCAATCGCCGCGGAGGATTATAAAAAGGCACTGATATTTATAGAAATGGGTGACTTCATTTATATGTTCTTTGCAGATCTGAAATATGTCTTTGAAGGCCGCCATCATTTTGATCTGCCCCGCATGATTTATCGAAGAGCTTCTCGTGGGGCCAAGCGGGTTCGGGTAGAGGGTGCCATCACCTTGCGCAAAATGGGTGGCACAGAACAGGTGGGTCAGTTACATGATTTCAGTCCGAGTGGTGCCAGCTTCATGGCACCCAAAGGGATTTATCAGCCTGGCGAAAAAGTCCTGGCGGAATTTGCCATTGCGGATTGTGGCACCTGTGAAACGGTGGTGACCATTGTTCGCGTGCAGGAAGAAGGTATTCCCGAAGGACAGTGTCTGGTCGGGATTCGGATGGCCCTGACAAAAGATCAAAAAAAGCGGGCGGAACATTTGTATTTATGCAAAAAAGCCGATGAAATCCAGAAGCGTCCTGATTACTCCAGAAACACACGGATATTTTAACCAGGGCTCTCTTGGGGCATTGTTAGCGCAAGCTTTGGTGTTACAAAATGTTACTCATCTGATATATAAGAAAAAACTGTTAACAGTTTCCTTTCAAAATATTCCCATTGGTTGTATTATACAATAATTATCAGTTCATTATTTTTTTATAAAAATATAAGTGGCAATCAGTGTCGAGGCGTGGAGTAGGTGCATAATCATGAGTACCATAAAATCAGTGGGTAACCAGAGCGAACAAAAGTCGGCGGCAACGCAGCATGTCGCCATTTCCGGGTGGACATGGATAATGCTCAAGGAACTGAGCGTTTTTTATGGCGTAAGCCCAACAGAAGTCATAGAAAGCCTGGTGCTGGATGCGGTTTTATCCAAGCAGGGAAACAGTCAGGTTTTCTGCGCAGATGAGTAATATTCCCATCAAGCCAGACAATCTGGTGCAATTTTTAGGGCTAAGCCGGGATGACCTCAGCCTGCTGGATCAACATTGGGGGCTGTTTGCCCAGGGCGCAGAAACCCTGGCCCGGGATTTTTATCATTATCTGTTTTCCCATCCGGCGACGGCCGCAGCTTTCAGGAACCATTCAGAAGCGCAGATTGAAGCGCTGATTCAGCGTCAGGCTGAGCACGGCTATGGTCTGTTGCAAAACCGCCTGGATGCTTCCTGGCAGATTGCCATGCAGCAATTAGGGGCAAAACATCATTATTTGGGTATTGATCCCGCCTGGTTAGCCGGGGCATATACCATTTACTGGCGACACTGGCAGCCAGTGCTGGAGAAATTTGTTCCGTCCCCGGATCGTTCTCGACTGGGGCGCGTTCTGATCAGCCTGTTGATGGGTGATCTGATGTGCCAATTGAGTGGTTATGCGCGGGCGTCGCGAGAAACCGACGGAGAGCGAAGTGCCGTTTTTGATGTTTTGCTGGATACTCTGGCCAGTACCCGCATGGAAAAAGAAACGGAAAACATCAGCTTGCTCCAGGTGCTGTGTGAACGGCTGCCGCGCAAAAGTCGCTATATCACCCTGGCTGGATATTTTCTGAGTTCGAATCGGGACCATGATGTCCTTACCCTGGAGGCCTCAGCCGGACTGCGTTTGGTAAAGCCCCATTTACCCTATGCCGCAGAGGATCCCTGTTGGGTGGCGCTCAGGCAAAATCAGGTTGTGGTGCAGTTGACCGATGATCCATCAGCGCCCCAGTGGATTCAACAGTTACGACCCCGGGTCAAGGAGCTGGTTTTTCTTCCCTTCGCGTCAGGTGAGCTGCAGGGGGTGGGTTTCATCGGTGCCCGGGCGAAAGGTTATTTTCAGAGAATCGGTTCAGATTATTTTGAAGCCTTTGCGCATTTGGGCGAAATCGTTTTGCAGTTGCGCAATCGTATGCTGCGTGATCCTTTGACCAAGGTTCCCAATCGTCTGCTCTTCATGGATCGTCTGGAAATCGCCCGCCGTCAGGCCCGTCGGGAAGAGTCATTATTGGGCGTGGTCCTGCTCGATCTGGATGGTTTCAAACCTGTTAATGACCGTTTTGGGCATGGTGCGGGCGATCGTTTGCTCATTTCAGTAACCCAGCGCATTCGTCAATGCCTGCGTTCTGGCGACACCCTGGGCAGATTGGGTGGCGATGAGTTCGGCCTGCTTTTTCCCGCCCTAAGTTCTCTCGATGATCTGGATATGGTCTGCGCACGTATTCTAGAAGCTGTGCGCAAGCCCCTTGAAATGGATGGTGAGCGAGTCAGTGTCAGTGCCAGTCTCGGCGTGACCATTTATCCCCTGGATGACGTGTCGGTGGAGACGCTTCTTGCCCATGCGGATTTAGCGCTTTACGCGGCCAAAAAACAGGGCGGAGATCAGCTCAGCCTGTATAGTCTGACGCTGGATGAGGCAGCACAAAATGCAGCCAATATGCGCCGAACCCTTGAGAAGGGGCTGAAAAATCATACACTGGTTTTGCATTATCAGCCTATAGTCAACAGTTTTGGCGGGGTGTCCGGAGTGGAGTCGCTGATTCGTATTCTCGATCCCGAACAAGGCTTGCTGGGGCCTGCGGCTTTCTGGGCGGGACTGGATCACCATCGCTATGCCCGGGATCTGGGGATTTTTGTGATGGATGCGGCATTCCGGCAAGGCCAGACCTGGCAGCAGCAGGGGCTTTTCCTGAGAGTGTCCATCAATATCAGCGCCTATCACTTGCTGGATGCCCGTTTTTTGAGTGATCTGGAGGCAGCCTTGGGTAAATATCCTGGCTTGGCTCCTGAACAGATTGAAATTGAAATTACTGAATCTGCACCTCTCCATGATCTCTCGCAGGCGCAGGAGCGTCTGGATGCCTGCAATCAATTGGGGGTACGCATAGCTCTGGATGACTTCGGTACGGGGAACGCCTCATTGACCTATCTCCAGCAATTGCCTGCGCAGTCGGTCAAATTGGACCAGAGTTTCGTGCGCGATATGATCAATGATCCCAAGGATTTGGCCATTGTGGCTGCCGTGATTACTGCCAGCCGGATGTTGGGACTGGACGTGATCGCAGAAGGGGTGGAAACAGAGGCCCACGCCAAGTTGCTGGCAAAAATGGGTTGTAGTCATTTGCAGGGCTATTTGTTTGCCAAACCCATGCCCGGAGAAGATATCCCCCTCTGGGTGCAGCACTTCAAAGGATTGGGCTTGGGGCTGCCTAGTCATTCTTCCATTGATATTTTGCCGACCCTGCTGGAAGGTCATGCACAACGTACGGAAAGTTTTCTCCAGGCCTTGTGTGAACAAAATACCATCCCTCTGCACGTACTGGATGAGGATGCCGAGGACAAATGTCACCTGGGACGCTGGCTGAAGGGAGACGGATCCCTGCGCTTCGGTGAACTGCCCGAATTCTTGCCGATTTTGCAGCGCCATGAAAAAATCCACCAGCTGGCGCGGCAGGCCAAGCATTTTCTGGACAACGGGGAGAAGGCCAAGGCCATGTCTTTGGGTTCTCTTTTGGAGCTTGAGAATAGCAAAATGATTGGTGAGCTGCGTGAACTTGTCTATGACGAAGGCGAGTTGCAAGCAGAAAATCATTCATGTGTATGTGACGAGCGTTGAGACAAAAGCGTAAAAATCTCCGGGAGCCGGCGTGGTGCCATGGACAGGCGGTGAAGGCCGCAATCCACCAATAATGGAGCGATGTCCGGGTCTCCGGCGGCTTCTCCGCAAATGGAAACCGGAACCAGACTGTCCCGGGCGATTTTTCGACAGAGTTCCAATACCGCAGGATGTGCTGCATTCCCCAGGGCATCGAGCAGTGGGTTGCTGCGGTCGCTGGCCAGGGTGTATTGGGTCAGATCATTACTGCCGATGGAGACAAAATCCGCGAGTTCATTAAAGCCATCCATGCACAGAGCCACTGCCGGAACTTCGGCCATGATGCCGAGAGGGACCGGCCAGCGATGGGCTTGTCCGGCAGCTTCCAGCTTGTGATGGGCCTGCTCCAGAATGCCCCGGGCTTCACGCAATTCTTCGGGGTTGGTGACCATGGGCAACATGATCGAGAGTTGGTGGTTCCGACCAGCACGCAGCATGGCGCGCAGCTGCAGGGCAAAAATATCGGGAAAGGCGAGCAGTGCTCTGAGGCCGCGCCGCCCGAGGGCGGGGTTGGCTTCGTCACCCAGGGGCATAAATCCTAGAGGTTTGTCGGCACCGGCATCGAGCGCCCGGACAATGATGGGTCGGCCCTGCATGGGAGCCATAATCTGGCTCAAGGCCCGGGTCTGATTTTCTTCATCGGGCAGGGTTTGTTGATCGAGAAAAAAGAATTCCGTGCGGAGCAGGCCGATACCCGTGGCTCCGAGGCGTCTGGCGGTATCGGCTTCGGCGGCGCTGGCAACATTGGCCCAGAGTTCCAGACGACTGCCATCGCTAAGACTGATCTGACCATAATTTCCCTGTTCCGGCAACGCGAATCTAGTGGCATCGTGTTCAAGCAGCTTTTTCAGCGTCACAGGGTCAGGGTCCAGCCAGAACTCTCCGGTGCTGCCGTCCATGGCCACCGAGCGGGCGCTGGACAGGGCGGGATTGTCGGCGTTGATGATATAGGGAATCCCCGCGCCCCGAAGGAGGATGGCCGCGTGGGAATGTGCGCTGCCATGACGATCAATGACGCCAAGCACTTGCCGGGGATCGAGGTGGAGTGCGACGGAAGGCAGTAGTTCGTCTACCAGCAAAATGGCCGGGGCACCAGGAGAAATTGTACTTTCCACAGCGATGCCCAGGGCCTGGAGGACACGCTGCCCCAGGTCGCGCAAATCTGCAGCACGGGCGCGAACGATCGGATCGCTGAGAGTGTCCATGCGTGCTGCTGCCTCGGTGATGGCTTGTGCCCAGGCTGGAGCCGCCGCCAGATGATCTTCCTGGATGCGTTTGCGGGTTTGTTCCAGCAGGACCGGATCCTGCAGGAGCAGTGCCTGGGCGGCCACTATGGGGTGGCTACTGAGTTGCTGCTGGACCTGTTCCAGCGCCGCCTGAAATTGCTGGAGAGATTTTGTGCTGTCGGGATCGTGGGTTTCGGGAACACGAGCCAGTAGGGCCTTCGGGATAAGGAGAGGCCCTTGGGCAAAACCGGCAACGGCACCCCCTGGACGCGACGGGACTCTTGGCACGACCTGGTCTGCCGGATTTTGTGCTGACGGTGTTGCCAGGATCTGTGCTGCGGCGTCGAAAAAGGCGGCGGCATCGGCACCTGAAGTCTCCATAATAAGCTCGTCCCCCTGACGCAGATCCAGGCCGAGCATGGCCGTGAGGCTGGTAGCAGAAACTGCCTGTTCGGGGTGCCGGGCGGCGCGGATGCGGCTGGGGGTGGTTCGGGCCAGGGCGAGCTTGGCCAATGCGGCAGCCGGACGCAAATGTAAACCCGCTGGATCGGACAAGCGCAAGCGACGCTGTTGTTCCGGGGTTACTGGGATTACCGGGGTTCCCGGAGGAGGAGGCTGTTCAGTGCTGGTGCGGTCAGAGGCGAGTTGCTGTTGCTTCATGCCCAGACCATTTTCGGCTTCCTGCCGCACGGCCGACAAAGGCGCCCCGCCGCTGGCGGCGAGAGCCGCAGCCATGGCTCCTTCCACAAAGGGGCCACTGCTCAGCTGCACCCGTTCTCTCAGGGAATCAGTCAGTAAGTTCAGGGCCATTTCCGTGCTCAGCAACGCACTCCCCATATCCATCAGGATCAAGGTTCCGGCGGGGCTGTCCAGCGCCTCAATGGCGGCCTGTATCGCCAGGACATCGGTGCCCAGTTCAGCGCCCTCCTCACCACTGCCCGCCGCAAGTGCCAGACGCAGATCAGCGCCGGTAACCTGACGGATGAGTGCTGCGGTGGCCTCCGCCAGGGCCCGGCTATGGGAGACCAAGAGGATGGCTACGCCAGGCATGCGCTCGCCAGACAATCGAGAAGCAGACTGGCAGAGGTAGCACCTGGATCGGCGTGCCCTATGGCGCGTTCGCCCAGATAGCTGGCCCGACCTTTGCGGGCAATCAGGGGAATGGTCGCATCCCGGCCCTCCCGGGCTTTTTGCGTGGCCACGCCCATTTCGGCTTTGTTGGTCAAGGCGCGGATGGCGGGCTCCAAGGCATCGATCATGGTTTTGTCTCCCGCTTCAGCCTTGCCCAGCCGCTGGATGCCGGTCAGCCCCGCCTGCAGGCATCGGGCCAGGGTGGCGTCGTCCAGTTCTCTCTGCTCCCCGGCTATTTTACCGGCCTCCAGAAAAAAGCTGCCATACAGCGGTCCGGAAGCCCCACCCACCGTACTGATCAGGGTCATACCCACCAGTTTGAAGAGGCTGGCAGGTGTTTCCGGGGGATTGGCCTGGAGTTTTTCGCGGACCTTGGCAAAGCCCCGGGCCAGATTGCTGCCATGATCGCCATCGCCAATGGCTGCATCCAGAGCGTTCAGCTCAGCCAGATGGGATTGGAATTGTTCTTCGGCACAGGTTATCCACTGCATCAGAGTGGCCACAGCATAGCCCATAACACGGCTCCTGTTTTAGCAACCCCAGCGCAGAGCGGGGGTACAGACCGGGGCATCCCAGTAGGAACGCATGGATTCATCCAGGCGCAGGAGCGTGATGGAGACTCCCGCCATATCCAGACTGGTCATGTAGGCGCCGACCAGTCTTCTCGACACCTTGAGGCCATGCTGACTGGCCAGCCTTGCGGCGGCGCGGTAAACAATATTCAGCTCCAGCAGAGGAGTGGCGCCCAGTCCATTGACAAACAGCAGAACCTCGTCGCCTTTTTTGAAGGGCAGATCCTCGATAATGGGCAGCATCAACTTTTCCGTCAAGGTATCCGCCGGTTGCCAGGGAATGCGTTGCCGGCCCGGTTCGCCATGAATGCCAATACCATATTCGATTTCATTCTCCCCCAGGGTAAAGCTGGCTTGTCCGGTTTCCGGATTAGTACAGGGACTGAGTGCCAGCCCCATGGAGCGGGCAGAATCATTGATGGATGTACACAGTGCGGTGATCGCATTCAGGTTGGCTCCGGCATCGGCGGCGGCACCGCAAATTTTTTCGGCCAGAACGGTGGCGCCCACACCCCGTCTTCCCGCCGTGTACAAGGAGTCCTTGACGGCCATATCATCGTCGATGACCACGCTGTGGACTTCAATGCCGTCGTTCTGTAACAGCTCCGCAGCCATTTGAAAGTTGAGGACATCGCCGGTGTAATTTTTGACAATAAACAATATCCCCTGGCCACCATGCACGGCAGTCGAGGCTTCCTGAATCTGGTCCGGGGTCGGGCTGGTAAATATCGCACCGGGACAGGCGGCGTCCAGCATTCCCCGGCCCACAAAACCGGCATGCATGGGCTCATGTCCGGAGCCGCCGCCAGAAACCAGGGCCACTTTGCCAGTTTTGGGAGCATCGGTACGCAGCACATAATGGGGATTTTCGTGGAGGCGAATCAGGTCGGGATAGGCCATGGCCATGCCTTGCAGAGCCTCAGTCACTACTTGGTCGGGTTGGTTGATCAATGCTTTCATGATTTATCTCTCCTCGGAATTTTCGGCGGCATCAATCTGAGATTTGACTTCATCCAGCGCCTTTTGCAGTTTTTCCAGTTTGAAACCCAGGCCTTTCTGTTCCACCTGTGGCTGCCGTTCTTTTAACAGTTTAGCGCGGACACAGAGGGTTTTGCTGATGCACCAGTCGTAAAAAAATACGGCAATGCTGGCGCCGATAAGGGGGCCGACAATGGGTACCCACCAGTAACCATGAGGACCCGGAAAGGCATTGGGCCCCCATCCCTGTAACCAGCAGAACAGGCGGGGTCCAAAATCCCGGGCGGGATTAATGGCATAGCCCGTTCCTACCCCGAAAGAGAGGCCGATAGCCGCCACCGCAAAGCCGATCATCAGGGGAGCCAGATTGGAGCCTGGTCCGACGTTCATGTTGTCGATGATGGCAAATACAAAAAGCACCAGAAAAAAAGTGGCAATGACCTGGTCCATCAGCATGAGTCCCAGGTGGCTTCCATAGTAAGCGGCGGGAAAAGTCGCAAAAATACTGAAGGTGGTCATTCCACCCGGATCAGCCCGGGACAGCACATGGTTGGCCAGATTCCAGGCGTTGATGGCGCGGAAATAGTCGTAATAGACGATGGCCGCCCCGGCAAAGCAGCCTACCACTTGGGCAATCCAGTAGGGGATGACTTTGCGCCAGGGAAAATTGCCCTTGATGGCAAAAGCCAGGGTAACGGCCGGGTTGATGTGTGCCCCGGAAACCCCGCCTGCTACGTAAACTGCCATGGTTACCGCAAATGCCCATCCCCAGACGATGACCATCCAGCCCCCGGCCCCCTGAAAAATGACCATGGTGCGATGGGATTCCGTGAGCCCCACGACCGCGACCGCGACGCAACCGGCGCCAAAGGCCAGCAGGACAAAGCAACCGACAAATTCTGCCAGCATTTCTGACCAGACCGACTGGGCCCGCCAGCCTGTTTTCACCCCGAATTTTACTGCTGTGTTTTCAGCCATTTTATGGTCTCCTTATTATGTGCTCAGTCCACCCAGGCAAATGAGCGGGTGACGGCTTTTTTCCAGGACTGGTAATAATGATCCCGGTCGGCGTCAGCCATTTTCGGTTCCCAGGTTTTATCAATACCCCAGTTGGCGCGCAGGTCTTCAATATTGCGCCAGTAGCCAACGGCAAGACCGGCGGCATAAGCTGAACCCAGTGCCGTGGTTTCAATCATTTTGGGGCGCAACACCGGTACTTTCAGCATATCGGACTGGAACTGCATCAGCAGTTCATTGACCACCATGCCGCCATCGGTACGCAGGCTGCTGAGGGGAATGCCGCTGTCTATTTCCATGGCCTCGACCACATCGCGCACCTGATAGGCGGTGGATTCCAGGGCTGCCCGGGCAATATGGGCCTTGTTGGCAAAACGGGTCAGCCCGGCAATGACCCCTCGGGCATCATCTTTCCAATAGGGCGCGTACAAACCGGAAAAAGCCGGTACCACATACACATCGCCGTTATTCTCGACGCTACGGGCCAGGGGTTCGATTTGCCCTGCCACATCAAAAAAATGGAGATTATCCCGTAACCATTGCACCAGTGCCCCGGTGATGGCAATGGCCCCTTCCAGTGCGTAGCGGGGTTTTTCGTCACCAAATTGATAGGCCAGCGTGGTCAATAGCCCGGCCTTGGATTGTACCGGCTCGGTGCCCGTATTCATGAGCAGAAAAGAACCGGTACCATAGGTGTTTTTGGCTTCTCCCGGGGCGAAGCAGGTTTGTCCGACCAGGGCGGCCTGCTGATCGCCAAGCATTCCGGCAAGCTGCGTACCGCGGAGTGGCGCCGTGCTGATTTCTCCATAAGGAGAAGAGGAGGGTACGATTTTGGGCAGGCAAGCTTCCGGAATCTTGAATTGCTCCAGCATTTCCTTGTCCCAGGTACAGGTTTGCAGGTCCATGAGCATGGTGCGGCTGGCGTTACTGACATCGGTCACATGGACGCCGCCATCAGGACCGCCGGTCAGGTTCCAGGCCATCCAGGTGTTGATATTGCCAAAAAGGGCATCGCCCTTTTCCGCCAGGCGCCGGGCACCTTCCACATTTTCCAGGATCCACAGGAGTTTCAGCCCGGAAAAATAGGTGGCCAGGGGGAGGCCGGTTTTCTCGCGGAATCTCTCCTGCCCGCCATCTCGCGCAAAGCGCTGGACCAGCTGGTCGGTGCGGGTATCCATCCACACCAAGGCGTTGCAGAGCGGGCGGCCGCTGTGACGATCCCAGAGGACGGTGGTTTCCCGTTGATTGGTGATGCCGACGGCAGCGAGATCGTTGGCGCTGAGATTGGCCCTGGCAAGGGCGGCCCCGATGACTTCATTGCTGTTGGTCAGAATTTCCAGGGGGTTATGTTCTACCCAGCCGGGTTTGGGATAAATTTGTTCGTGTTCTTTTTGCGCTACGGAAACTATATGAGCTTGTTTGTCAAAGACAATAAAACGAGTACTGGTGGTACCTTGATCAATGGCCCCTACATATTTTGACATTGGAATATCCTCCTCAATAAAAAACTCCATCAAGACAAAGTGGTGGCACCTCCCTGCCGGATTTTCTCCGTGCCTTCCAGTGAGTGCAGATAGGTTTCCAGTTTTTGCACGGTATCCTCAGGAACATGCAAAGCCATTTTTGAACGTCGCCACAAAATATCCTCCGGCTGCCGCGCCCACTCCTGGGTGACCAGATAATCCACTTCGGCCTGGGTCAAGCCGCCACCAAAATCCTTACCCAAATCAATCATCTGCCGGGCATTGCCGAGGATTTTTCGGGTGCGGGTGCCATAGGCACGGGCCAACCGATAAGCCAGATGTTCCGGTAAGAAGGCGTACTCTTCCGAGAGGGTGCGTACAAATCCGGAAAAGTCGCCAGCGGGGATGTCTCCCCCGGGCAAGGGGGCGTTGGCCGTCCAGCTCTGGTCCTTGGGATGGCCCAGAGCCGGTTGCAACAGGGACAGCGCATGCTCGGCAAGGCGCCGGTAGGTAGTGATTTTGCCGCCAAATACCGAGAGCAGCGGAGGAGTCTCTCCGCCCCCTTCCATATCCAGCACATAATCCCGGGTGACCGCAGAGGCGTTGGCCGCATGATCATCATAGAGGGGGCGGACGCCGGCATAACTGCGGACGACGTCATCGGGTTCTACAGGCTTTTGGAAGTAACGGGACACGCTCTCGCACAGATAGGCGGTTTCCTCTGCTGTGATATGCACCTCGGCAGGGTCGCCATCATAGGGAATGTCCGTTGTTCCGATCAGGGTGTAGGCATATTCATAGGGGATGGTAAAAATGATGCGACGGTCGGGATTTTGCAGAATGAAGGCGTAATCCCCCTCGTAAAGACGGGGCACAATGATGTGGCTGCCTTTGACCTTGCGCACCGTTTTCTGGGTTTTGATGCCCAGCTCCTGGCTCAGGACGCTACCTACCCAGGGCCCTGCGGCATTGATCAGCGCCCGGGCATGAACGGTTTCCTGCTGTCCCGTGTTTTTATCCAGCAGCTGTGCAGCCCATAGCTGATTCTCCGGGTGGGCTGAGAGCAGTTGCGTCCGGGTCAAAATTTTTGCACCGCGTTCAGCAGCATCCAATGCATTGAGGGCGACCAGTCGGCTGTCTTCCACCCAGCAGTCGGCGTAGGTGAAGCCTTGGGTATAAGCAGGTTTGAGAACTTTGACGGCCGGGTGCGGTCCGAAATGCACGGCGCGGGATGCTGGTAAGTGACTGCGGGGAGCGAGGTGGTCATAAAGAAAGAGACCCGCCCGGATGCGCCAGGAGGAGCGACTGTCGGGACCTTGGGGTAATACAAACTCCAAAGGCCAGATGATATGGGGAGCGATACCCAGCAACCTTTCTCTTTCCATGAGGGCTTCACGCACCAGCCGAAATTCATAGTATTCCAGATAGCGCAACCCGCCATGGATGAGTTTGGTGCTGGCGGAAGAAGTATGGGCAGCCAGGTCATCCTGCTCTACCAGGAGTACCGAGAGCTTCCTGCCGCTGGCATCACGGGCAATGCCGACACCGTTGATTCCACCACCTATAATCAGTAAGTCAAAGGGTTCGGACATCGCTCCACCTCGCTATCTATGTGTTATGCATATGACGCAGTTTTGTTAATAGTCGTTGACCAACGCGAAAGCATCCATATAGAAATAGTGCATAATAGCCATTAAGACAAGGTAAAAAAGGCGAAGACCGTCTCTTTTGCCGTGTGAAATGAGGGTATTTAATTGAAAAAACTAAACTTGCTTTTTCCTGATGAAGCTCTGATCGCAGCAGAAAAAATGCCTGAGCCAGAATATTTTCGGGATCTGCATCTGGACCAGGTCATAAATAAAATAACAGAAGGCAGGGAAGATTATAAGCTGAGCCCATACTTTTATTGGCTTCCGCAAGATCTGGAATCAATCCGATTTCGTCAGGATATCATGCATGACCTGGAAAATACAGCCGTATATAACAATATATTACTATTTTCTAAAGATCTTTCTGGAATACGTAACTCCTTAGCGCATATAGAAAAACTATATTATCCGCTGCAACGGCAGCGTAACTATCTGGAAACAGCTATACGCTATCAGCAGTTGCTCAAAGGTCTGCTAAATCGTTTAAGCCAGATTACGATTGAATCATCAGGCCTTAAAGCATTCGTAATAAAAATGCAGGAAATAGTGGATACCGAATTTTTTATGGAGTTTGAAAATAAATCTGCCGCTCTGCTGGAGAAAATGAATAGTATTCGCTATGCCGTAATTGTCAAAGATAACCGGGTGACGGTACAGCGTTGTCTGGATGAAAATGATTATGCCTTGGACGTAGCACGACTTTGGTATTTGGATATGACCGGGACAAGCGCAGATGAAAGCAAACCAGGAGTGAATTCTGGTTATGATATGAATCACGTAGAAGCGCAGATACTGGAAGGCGTCGCCCGGTTGTTTCCTGAGCCCTTTCATGAACTGGCCAGCTACTCTCAGCAATATATGCTTCCCGGAGAATTACCTGACGCAAAATCGGACGCAGAGTGCCTGAAAGCTGGACGTTTTCCGTTCATGTCCGGAGATGTTCTGAACTGGGAGCGGGAACTCCAGTTTTATCTGGCCTATCTGGATTATATTGCCCCATTGAAACATCAGGGCTTGTCATTTTCCATTCCAGAGATGCTGGTGCAGAGCAAGTGCATTCAGGCGGAACAAACCTTTGATCTGGCTCTGGCTATCAGGCTACAGGAAGAAACGGGACAGCAGGTTGTCGTCAATGATCTGCGCTTATCTGAAGGAGAACAGATCTTCGTTGTCACCGGACCCAATCAGGGTGGTAAAACCACCTTCGCCAGAACGCTCGGGCAACTTCATCATCTGGCCGGATTAGGTTGCCCTGTACCCGGATTAAATACCCGCTTGTGCCTCTGTGATGGCATTTATACGCATTTTTCCTATCGTGAAGATATGGGCGCCGGACATGGAAAACTGGAAGAAGATCTCCTCCGTCTCCACAAGAATCTCGACAGGGCGACTGCCGCCAGTATTTTTGTGCTGAACGAATTATTCGACTCTACTACCTATGATGATGCGCTGTATTTAAGTGCACAGATTATGCCGCAATTACTGGAAAAGAAATCACTAACGGTTTGGGTGACTTTTATGGATGCACTGGCTTCTTTCGGCCCGCAAATTGTGAGTCTGATGAGTATGGTTGACCCCGATGATTTAAGTAAAAGAACCTTCAAGATTCGTCGGAAACCCGCTGATGGCTTGGCGTATGCTTTATCTCTCGCCAAAAAATATGGTCTGACCTATGAAACGCTTATGGAGACAATAGCATGATCAACATCAGCTTGCTTTATCCCGATGACCGGAAATACGACCTGGACCATGTTCCTGGCCATGCGGATCGCTTGGCGCTGGACCTGGAACTCCCGTTATTATTTAAGGCGATGGCCAGGGATGATAAAACAGTGGATACCGCTGTGCGGCAAATCATCCTGGGCCAGCGCAGTACAGAAATATCCGTCATTATATTTCGTCAGCAGATTCAAAAAGATTTTATACGCTACACGGAATTACTTGCCAAGCTCTATCAGCTCAGTATGGATACACTGGGTGCCTATCGGGAATCCCTGAGATTCTGGCTGTCGGCCAAGTCGGCGAGCAGACGTTTGCGCAGCAATCTGGATATTCTGGATATGTTGCTCACTCAATTAAGCAGTGTGCGTGATCTGGGCGAAAGTTATCCTGCGCTTGAATCCAGTGGACTAAAAAAATTTTTTCGGTTTTTGCAGAGGTATTATGACGATGAGACGTTGCACAGTTTGCGCGCGCAAATTACTACCCTGCGGATGGATAATGGTTTTTCGGTGAGTGCAAAACTGGATCATAATAATCGCAGTCAGGAATTTTTTCTGAACAGGGATCAGCCTTCGACACATTGGTTAAAAAACTGGTTCCCGTTGGTCGCTGCTGAGGAAGGTTACTCTTTTACCATTGCCCAGCGTGACGAAAGCGGTTTGACGGCACTGGCCGAGTTTCGTGATGCCGCCCTGGAACCCGTAGCCGGGTTAATGGACAGCGCCGTTCATCAACTCCTCGATTTTTTTACCCGGTTGCGCGATGAAGCGGCCTTTTATCGGGGTGCTCTGAATCTGCGCGCGGCACTGGAGGCGCGGGAGTATCCCCTGTGTTGGCCCGTTCCGCTGAGCAGTCAGCCAGCGAGCTGTGTAGCCAGCCGAATTTATGATCCTTGTCTGGCGCTTGCTCAGGAGAAGCAGGTCATCACCAATGATTTGCAGGCCAGCAACAAGTCACTACTGATCATTACCGGTGCCAATAGTGGCGGCAAAAGTACCTTTTTGCGCGCCTTGGGTGTAAATCAATTGTTGATGCAATGCGGTTTAGCGACGACCGCCCAGGAGTTTTCGGCGAGTATTTGTGATGAAGTGTATACTCACTTCAAGCTGGAAGAAGATGCCAGCATGCATAGCGGAAAGTTCGAGGAAGAATTGTTGCGCATGGCGGATTTGGTTCCCCAACTGAAAGCTACCGCTATGCTCTTGTTTAATGAATCATTTGCCGCCACCAATGAACGCGAAGGCGCGGAAATTGCCTGGCAGATTTGTACAGCCCTGCTTGAAAAAGGCATAAAAATAATTTTTGTGACACATTTATATACCTTTGCGCAGCGCTGTTATGCACAGCAAAGCGGCAATATTTTAGCCTTGCGCGCACCTTCAGATGAAAATTTATCCATGAAATACAAGCTGTCAGAAGCAGAACCGCTGAACACCAGCTTCGCAAAGGATGTGTATAACAGGATATTTGAATATAAAAATAAGTAATGATCATATCTTTATCAGTATCGGGCCATAAGCTGGCTATAAAAGTTCCCGATAAAATTATAATTTATCAATTTCATTAATGAATCGAATTGCCTTGCGCTTCCTGATATCCGTGACTATAACTAGTAAATCACAACAAGCATTCTCAAATATAAGCCCGTAATATGGTTTCGGGTGAGGGGGTAGGAATGTACCTGAGTTTTGCCAGAATCTTTCCTGAGTATGACTGCTGGTCACATAGGAATGGATGCCACGGGGTCCGGACACTTCCGCGATGATCGTGATGGGAAGTAGCAATATGGATATTGTGCTGCGTGTACCACGCGCACCCCAGGCCGGAGAAACGGTGCTTGGTTCTGCCTATGCCCTGCATCCCGGAGGTAAAGGAGCCAATCAAGCGGTGGCGGCACAAAGGGCGGGAGCTTCCGTTCGCTATATTTCTTCTTTGGGGAAAGATGCATACGGTGATCTTCTGCACGAAAAACTCTCTCGGGAAAATATCGACTTAACAGCACTAAGCCGTTCTGATACGCCCACTGGCCTCGCTTTCATTTTAGTCGAGGAGGGGGGGCAAAATCGTATTGTCATTATCCCTGGTGCCAATGAAGATCTGCAGCCAGAGCTGCTCTCATCCATCATCTTCGCGGACGACATCCTTTTGTTGCAACTGGAGATACCTCTCGAAACGGTCAAGGCCGCCGCTTTGAAGGTCCACGCAATGGGTGGGAGAGTCATTCTCAATGCTTCGCCGGTCCGGGAGGATCTGACAGAGATTCTTGCCCTCACGGATATGCTGCTGGTCAATGAAATAGAAGCCATGCAGTTACTTGGCTTGTCCCATCCGCTTTGTCCTCAGGACGGCGTCGCTGTTGCTGAACAGCTGGCTTCAGGGCGGCAGGCGGCAGTCATCACCTTGGGTAAAAGCGGCGCCGCATGGGCGACCGGGCAAGGAAAATCAGGCTTGTTACCGGGGTTTCCCGTTGCAGTTGTGGATACTACGGGTTGCGGTGATGCCTTTGCTGGTGCTTTCAGCGCTAGCATCGCCGCCGCTGATCCCATGGAATATGCCATCACTTATGCCAATGCCGCTGGTGCATTGGCTGCCATGCACGAAGGTGCACAAGCTGCGCTGCCCCTGCGCCCGGCGATTGAAAGTTTTATGGCGCAGCACATTCCCGCTGATTCTATCAAAATGTTGAGGGCCAAATCATGAAACGCAAAGCACTTTCCATTTGTATGACTGTCATGTCGCTATCGTGGGGTTTTTCGGGGGTGGCCATTGCCCAAGATGCGGCACACCACTATACCTTTGGCTTGATGTTATCGGCCATGACGCCCTATTTTGCCACTATCAAAAGCGGTGCAGAGGCAGAAGCCAAAAAGCTCGGCGTACAGCTACTGGTTGAGGATGGCAACAATAATTCCATCACTCAAAGCAATCAAATAGATACCTTGATCGCCCGGAAGGTGAACTTATTACTCATTAATCCTACAGATGCCAAAGCCTTGGTTCCGGCCGTTGAAAAAGCCAATGCCGCACATATTCCAGTCATATATATTGACCGCAAGGCCGATGGCGGGCATGCCATTGCCTATTTTGCCTCGGATAACAAACAGGCCGGTGCACAAGCCTGCCAATATCTTGCCCAGAAACTGCATGGTCACGGTAATTTGTTCATGCTGCTGGGTATTTCCGGCGCCTCTGCAACTAATGAGAGAACCGCCGGTTGCGAGTCGGTACTGAAAAGTTACCCCCATATCAAGGTGGTGGCGAGGCAGTCGGGCGGGTTCAGTCGTGAAGGCGGTCTCACCGTCATGCGTGACGTACTGATTGCCAATCCTCATTTAAATGCCGTGTATTCAGAAAATGGGGAAATGGCCATTGGGGCCATGCGCGCAGCGGAAGCAGCTGGTCGCTTGAAGGGGCTGACTATGGCCATGATCGGTAGTGGCAGCGTGGGCGAAACACAGTTGGTGAAGGAAGGCAAAATTGCCTTGAGTGTTGCCCAGCAGCCGGCCGTCATGGGAGCGTTGGGTGTGCAGGCCGGATATAGTTATCTGTCTACGGGCACGGTGTTTGTGCCGGTACCCCTGCATATGGATCTGGCGCCGGGTCATTGATGAACATTGCAGCAGAAAGCGCTTCTGAAAGAAAGGATCAGCCGCCTTTGTTGCGTTTGCGCGGTATCGGCAAACGTTTCGGTGCCGTACAGGCATTGCGCGATATTGATCTGGATGTCTGGCCAGGAGAAGTGCTGGCCCTGCTGGGCGATAATGGCGCCGGTAAATCTACCCTGGTGAAAATCATCGCCGGCGCCCAGGCCCCGACTTCGGGGAGCATGCAATTCCATGACCAGACGCTGCGGCAGTTTGATCCGCGCGTGGCCCGGGATCTGGGTATAGAAACCCTGTATCAGGACCTGGCGGTGGCTGAAAACCTTGACGTGTCCGCCAATATTTTTCTGGGCCGCGAGCGCAAAAAACGCTTGTTAGGTATTTTGCCTTTCCTGGCGCGACGGGAAATGCGGAAAGAGTCCGTTCTGGCGCTGCAGAAACTCGCCATTCAACTACCGCTGCGGCAACCCGTCGGTGAGCTCTCCGGTGGACAAAGGCAGGCCGTAGCCATTGCCCGGGCCGCTTATTGGCAGGCAAAGCTGGTGATCATGGATGAGCCGACGGCGGCCATCGGAGTAGGTGAGCATGCGGCTATTCTTCATCTGATCCAAACCTTGGCCGCATCAGGGGTGGCGGTGATTTTGATTACCCATACCATGCCGGACGTTTGGCAGGTGGCGTCACGCATTACGGTCCTGACACGGGGTGAAAAAGCCCTGGATGGCAGGCCGGATGATCTCGACGAAGATCTGGTCGTCAAGGCGATGTTGGTGGGCAAGGGAGTAGCCGCTTGAACGCCACGGTGTTAAAGGGGCACTCCCTGCGCCAGTTTCTGATGGATCAGGGGGTACTATTCGCGTTTATCGCCTTACTGATTTTTCTGGCATTTGTGGCCCCCCATTTTGTTTCGGTCAACAATTTCTTCAGTGTCCTCACCGATGCCGCTCCTCTGGTATTGCTGGCTCTGAGTGAGCTGGTGGTGATGCTGGTCGCAGGTATTGATCTGTCTGTGGGGGCGGTGGCCGGACTGACGGGTGCCCTTGCCGCTACCATGATGCTGTCGGGCTTTCCCTGGCCGCTAGCCCTGTTTCTGGCACTTTTGGCTGCCACCCTGGCAGGGTTGCTCCAAGGGGTAGTGATTAACTATCTCCATATCACGGATTTTATTGCCACGCTGGCCGGACTTTCGATTTTTTCGAGCTTGACCCTGATTGTCACTAACGGCGAACCCCTGAACATCAATGACAATGGCTTTAATGCCATTGGTGAAAGTCACATTCTGGGGATTCCTGATCAGGTCTGGATAGCCGGGCTCATGGTCATTCTGCTCGCGATTTTTCTCAGTCTCACGGCTTCCGGATTGTATTTGTACGCTATTGGCGGAAATCGCGTCGCCGCCTATCGAGCAGGCATCCGGGTACGGCGTCTGCGCAGTCTGGCTTACGCCTTTTCGGGATTCTCGGCGGGTCTAGCCGGCGTTATTTTCGCGGCACAACTGGCTACGGCAGATCCCAATGCCGGACGTGGCGACGAGTTACCCGCCATTGCGGCGGTAGTCATTGGCGGGGTTTATCTGTTCGGAGGGCGCGGAACCGTCTGGGGCGCGCTGATTGGCGCCCTGCTGCTGAGTACGATTCTGGATGGTTTGGTTTTACTCAATATTTCACCCTTCTATACCGAGCTGGTGGAAGGCGTCGTTATTTTACTGGCGGTCATGCTCGGTTATTTGAAGAAACGCGGTACGGTTTGATGATGCCCGAATGATCGGGGAGGAAAAAGGAGTTGCTCACGTAAATACCCTGCATAAGGGCGCTGATAAATACTGAAAATAAGGAGAGTGCCATGACCAACAACTACAAAAATCGTAAATCCGGGCCTGGAAAGAGCTTGTCCAGGCATCTATTGACCGGCAGTCTGGCAATGGCCTGTACCATTGCTCTCGGTGCCCCGGGATTATCCCTGGCCGCTACCCCTGCCAATTCGTTGATTCCGTCCAATACCATTCTCGACAAGGCCATTGCCAATACCAAAATATCGGCGATGCTCGGGCTGATTAACTTCAGTTATCTGAATCATGCCCACAGCCGCCAGGATACCCATTCCCTGGCCCTGGGTGGACATTTGTATGTGCACAGTCCGCAACTGGCAGGTTTCAGTCTGGGGGTCGGCGGAGATTTTGCCACCTGGACCGGCTTTTATCAGCACGAAGATCCGGAATTGACCGGACCCTATCCCAGTCATGGGATTGCCATCGTGCGCCAGGCCTATCTGCAATATCACTATGGACCGTTTGTGATTCGCGGCGGGCGGCAGTTTATCAACACGCCTTACGCCAACTGGGATTATTATACCTATAATCCCCGGTCTTTTACCGGGGTAAGCGCCGTGGTGGACATCATCGGCCATCCTAAGGCGGGGCAGTGGTCCGGCAATAGCCCGCTGGCTCTGGGAGGTTCTCCAGCGACCCTGAGTTTCATGGCCGCGCGCATGTACAGTTATGCCAGCCGTTACAGTGCGACCTTTACTACCGGTAATCGTTATACCAGTGACCATACCAATGGTTTTTATGTCATTGGTGCCCGTTACCAAACCCCGTTTTTGGGCAGCCACATCGATCTCCAAGCCTGGTATTACGACTTTTATGGTTTTGCCAACATGTTTTACGGCCAAGCCGGAATCAGTCATCCACTGACCAACAATGTGGCCTTATTTGGCAATTTTCAGGTGGTTTCTGAAGGCAATTCCGGGGCTGGCACCAGCTATCTGCATGCCCTCAACGCGAATTCTGTGGATGCCCAGGTGTATGGCGGACGTATTGGTGTGAAATTTGGCACCCATCATGAGGATAATGTAGCTCTGGTGGCGAACTACAGTCCGATCAATTATGACTCCTTTCGTCATGGCGGCATGATTCATCCGTACAATGATCTCAGTGGCACCAGCTACACCACAACCATGCAAACCGGTATTTCCGATTATGGTCCCGGATATGCGTATGGCATTGCCTCGAACTTTGGCTTTCTGGCCAATCAACTCCGGCTGAATGCCAGTTTCATTCGTTATCTGGTCCGCTATGGTTTTGGTGGCAGTGCTTACTCTTATAGTGGTGCTTATGGTTTTCCAAGCGACGAGGCCATTCCCAACCAGAAGCTCTGGTCCATGGATGTGGGCTTGTCCTATAACTTGTCGAGCATTCTCAAGGGCTTGTATGTCGCCGACTATACGGATATTTCCATGGCGCAAAACGAGGCGGGTTACCCACATTATCAGAACCCGTATTTCAGCAACCGCTTTTATTTCAAGTATCGCTTCTGAAAAAGTCGCATTCGACAGCTTCAGCACTTGATGATGAGGAGAATAAAATGAAATCCATGCATAAAAAAATGCTTGCAGTGTGTATTGGTGTAGCTATTGGCAGTGGTTTTTCCGTAACGGCAATGGCCGATTCTGCTCCCAGTTTGAGTGTCATCAACTGGTGGACGGCCGGGTCGGAGGCCAAGGCCATGCATGTTCTGGTACAAATGATGAAAGCCAAGGGCGTGAATATCCAGAATGATGCGATTGCCGGCGGTGGTGGTGCCCAGGCGCGCACGATTCTGAAAACCCGACTCATGGAGGGGCAGATACCCGGTGCAGCACAAATAAAAGGCGTAGAGATTCAACAGTGGGGACACACCGGACTGCTTGCGAATATTGATGCCGCTGCCCAGGCCGGTAACTGGGATAAAAATGTTCCGGCTGTAGTGAATGATTACATGAAATACAAGGGCAATTATGTGGCTGCGCCCATGGACCTGCATCGCCTGAACTGGCTCTGGTACAATCGTGCCATTCTGAAAAAATCTGGAATCAGTGCGGCGCCGCAGAGCTGGCCCGAACTCATGGCCGATCTTGCCAAGGTCAAGAAGGCGGGATACATCCCCATGGCAGGCGGGGGCAATGGCTGGATGATTGCCACCGAATTTGATCCCATTGCTCTGGAGACCGGCGGGCCGACCTGGTACAAGGACGTGTTTGTCAAACTGGACCCCAAAGCCATAGATAGTCCGACCATGGTCAAGGCCCTGGAAAGGCTGCGCGCCATCGAGGCCTACACGCCCAAGTCTCTGGCAGGGCGTACCTGGAATTTCGACACGGCGCTGGTGGCCCATGGAAAAGCGGCTTTTCAGATCATGGGGGACTGGGCCAATGGTCAGTTTGAGTTCCTGCATGTGACACCCGGTGGACCACAGGTGGGATGCGTGGCTTTTCCCGGAACGGCTAAAGAGTTTATTTATAACGTCGATAGCTTTATTTTCTTCCGCCAGAATACGCCGGCAAAACGGGCCGCTGAAATCAAACTGGCAGAAACCATGGTCAGCCCGAAATTCCAGTTACTCTTCAATAAGTACAAAGGTTCTATCCCGGATTTGATGAATGTGTCCCTGAATGGTTATAACGCCTGTCAGAAAAAATCCCGGGCGCAGTTTCTGGTGGCGCGCAAGGAGAATGGTCTGGTACCCAGTTTTTCCCAGAACATGTCCACCTACGGACCGCCCACTGGTGCCTTCATAGACTCCCTGGATAAATTTTATACCTCCAACGAAACGCCGCAGGCTGCTGCCGCAGCTATGGCCAAGCGGGTTGAGGTGGCCAAGAGTCAGGATTGATGGCTGCATTCATGCCCGGCACTGCTCTTGGCAGGCCGGGCTTTTGCCTTTGAGACGTGCTGCAAAAGGATATTTCCATGCCATTCATGAATGCAGAATTCAGTGGACGCGATCGATGGATGGCCAAACTGGTGCTTTCACCGACCATTTTGGCCGCAACTTTTTTTATTTATGGATTCATTTTGTGGACAATTTGGTTGTCATTAACCCGCTCGACGATTTTGCCGAGTAATCATTTTGTCGGTCTTGCCAATTATTATGATCTTTTTGGAAGTTCACGCTGGTGGCGCTCATTAAGCAATCTCGGCATTTTCGGCGGGCTTTATGTGGTGATTTCCGTGGGACTTGGTTTGGGGCTGGCCATTTTGTTGGATCAGCGAGTCAAAGCGGAAAGGTTGTATCAGGTGGTTTTTCTGTATCCCATGGCGCTCTCGGCGGTTGTCACCGGGGTAGCCTGGCGCTGGCTGCTGGATCCCGGTTTTGGTATTCAGGCGATTGTCCGTTCTATGGGCTTTCCCCATTTTGCCTTTGCCTGGATTGATGACCCGGACATGGCGATTTACACCGTCGTGATTGCAGCCGTATGGCAGACCACGGGTTTCATGATGGCCATTTTTCTGGCGGGACTGCGGGGTGTCAGCCCGGAAATCGTCAAGGCGGCCCAGATTGATGGCGCCAGTACCGGACGGATTTATTTGCGAGTGATTCTGCCCAGTCTTGCCCCCACTTTTTTTGTGGCACTGGTTTTATCGGTGGGGCTCGCCATCAAAAGCTTCGGATTGATTATTGCTCTGACCGGTGGCGGACCGGGATACAGCACCAATGTCCCCTCTATTTTTATGTATGTTTTTTCGTTTCAACGCGGTGAAATGGGAGTGGGTGCCGCCAGTGCCCTGATGATGCTGGTGATCATGATGATCTTTGTGTTGCCCTTTTTGTATCTGGACTCAAGGAGGCAAGCCTGATGCGTACTTCATCTGCTTTTGGCCCCCGAAGGTGGCTGATTTATGGGCTTTTGACCGTGGCGGCGGTGTTTTTTCTACTGCCTTTTTACGTCATGCTGGTCACCGCCTTCAAGACGATGCCGGAGATTTATTCAACCGGTATCCTGGCCTTGCCCGACAGTCTGAATTTTTCAGCCTGGATCCACGCCTGGAGTGCTGCCACCATTGGTGCCGCCAGTGAGGGCATTCACGGTTATTTTCTGAATTCTTTTATTCTGGTGATTCCTGCGGTGATTATTTCCACCGCTATCGGCGCTTTTAATGGCTATATTCTGACCCACTGGCGTTTTCGTGGCTCGAATATATTTTTCTATGCGCTGTTGCTCGGCACTATCATCCCCTTTCAGATTGTGTTGCTGCCCATGGCCTGGGTGGAAGGCCGTATCGGTATAGCCGGGACCCTGGTTCCCGGTTTGATGATGGTGCATGTGATTTACGGACTGGCCTTTACGACCCTGTTCTTTCGCAATTATTACGTCGGTATTCCCCATGATTTGATCAAGGCTGCGCGCGTGGACGGAGCCGGGTTTTTCAGTATTTTTTTTCGGGTCATGTTACCGGTGAGTACGCCCATCATCATGGTCACAGCAATCTGGCAATTCACCATGATCTGGAACAATTTTCTTTTCGGTGTGGTATTTACCCAGGGGGGACAGCAACCGGTTACAGTGGCCATCAATGATCTGGTGGATACGGTCACCAGCGTCCATATGTGGAATGTGGATATGGCCGCCGCTATTTTTGCCGCATTACCCACTTTGTTGGTGTATTTGATAGCGGGTAAATACTTTGTTCGTGGACTGACGGCTGGCGCCGTAAAGGGATAAGCATGGGACGTCTGATACTCAAGAATATTCATAAAACCTTTGGCAAGGACGAAGTGCTGCATGGAATCAATATAGAAACTGCAGAAAACCAGTTTCTGATCCTGGTGGGGCCCTCAGGCTGTGGAAAAACCACCCTGCTGAACATCATTGCCGGTCTGGAGAGGGAGAGTGCCGGTGATATTTTGATCAATGATCGGCGGGTGAACGATCTCAGTCCCAAAAACCGGGATATTGCCATGGTATTTCAGTCCTACGCCCTGTATCCCTCGATGTCGGTGCGCGACAATATCCTGTTCGGGTTGGTCAATCGCCATGTGCCCAAGCAGGAACGCGAACAGATCCTGCAAGATGTGGCGCACATGCTGCAGCTGGATCATCTGCTCGATCGCCGTCCCCGCCAGCTGTCCGGCGGGCAGCAGCAGCGCGTCGCCATTGGCCGGGCGATTGCCCGGCGCCCCGCACTGTTTCTCTTTGACGAGCCGCTGTCCAATCTGGATGCCAAGTTGCGTGTCGAAATGCGCACAGAAATCAAACGTCTGCATCAACAGTTGCAGACGACCATGGTGTATGTCACCCATGACCAGATTGAGGCCATGACCATGGGGGATCTCATTGCCGTGATGAATGATGGCATCATTCAGCAGTTGGGAACCCCTGATACCATCTATAATGACCCGGCCAATCGTTTTGTCGCCGGCTTCATGGGCTCTCCCTCGATGAATTTCATCCCGGTCACGGTTTGTCAGGGCGAGGGCACTGTCTGGCTGGAAGTCCGCGAAGAAGATCAGACCATGTCCCGTTTACCCCTGCCTCCCGTCCTCCAATCCCGGCTGAAAACGGTCGTGGATCGCAAGGTGATTCTGGGTATCCGACCGGAACAGATTACTGATCCGGGCAGTGCCCGGGAAGGGAGTGCCCTGCATACCATGGAGCTCAAGGTGGAAATGACAGAGCCCACGGGCGCGGATACACTGGTGTTTACCCGCCTCAACAAAACCCCCCTGGTCGCCCGCGCGCACCCATCCACCAAGCTGCTGCAAGGCAGTAACACGCCTCTTTCCTTTCACATGGAGCGTGCCGTATTCTTCGATCCGGACGATGGGCAACGTCTGGCATAATCGGTCATTTGGGGGGTGGCATGGTGCAACCCGAGGGGTCTGTAAAACACCGGGACCGGCGCTTTGTCCTGATTGCGGTCATTGCCGGTTTGGGCGGGCTACTGTTTGGTTATGGTACCGGGGTGGTTGCCGGAGTGTTGCTGTTTCTGGCGCATGACTTTCAACTGAATGGCAGCCTGCAGGGTTTGTTTGTGGCCGTAGCTCTGGCGGGTGCCGCTCTGGGCGCCGCCATCGCCGGGATGCTCGCCGATGCCTGGGGACGGCGGCGGGTATTATTGGCAACTGCGGCTTTATTTGTCCTGGGCAGCCTGCTGGCCGCGCTGGCGAATACGGTATTGTTGCTCTTTTTGGGCCGCGTTCTGGTGGGACTCGCCATCGGCCTGGCATCGACCGTGACCCCCCTCTATCTGGCTGAAATCACTACCCCCGCAAGACGCGGGGCTATTGTGACCATCAATCAGTTATACATCAGTATCGGGATATTCGTTGCCTACGGAGTAAACCTGCTTTTTGCCGATCTTGCCAGCGGCTGGCGCTGGATGCTGGGGCTGGGTGCCTTACCCGCCCTCCTGCTTTTTGTGGGAATGTGGGTTTTACCCGAAAGTCCACGCTGGCTCATCAAGCAAGGGCTTACCGCCCGGGCTGAAGCGGCGCTGCAATATTTGCGGAGCACGACGCAGGTGACAGAAGAGCTGACCTCCCTACGGCAGGGGGGCGCAGAAATTGCTGCCCGGAGCACCAGTTTGCCGACCCTGTTCCGCAATCCGAAGTTGCTCAGAATGATGATTATTGGCCTGGGACTCGCTGTTTTTCAGCAAGTCACCGGAATCAATGTGGTATTGTATTTTGCCCCGAAAATTTTTCAGGAGACCGGCTTGTCTTCCCCTTTCATGGCCATCCTGGCCACGGGAGGGATTGGTCTGGTCAATGTTCTGGCGACGATCCTGGCCATGCGTTTTCTGGACAGCCTGGGCCGCCGCAAGCTTTTGTTGTGGGGGCTTTGGGGTATGTTGATCAGTCTGTTACTTCTCTCTGCGGCTTTTGTGCTGCCCTTACAGAGTGTGGCTGGTGCTATCCTCATCGTTCTGATCTCGGCAGTTTTCGTGGCCTTTTTTGCCATGAGTATCGGGCCGGTATTCTGGTTGCTGATTTCCGAAATTTTCCCCCAGGCGGTTCGTGGGCGTGGCATGAGTCTCGCCACGGTCGTTAACTGGCTCGCCAACATGCTGGTGGCCGGTGTTTTTCTGGACCTCGTCGGCGCCATCGGTCGGAGCGGCACTTTTCTGATTTATGCGGCAATGACGCTGCTGGCCATTGTTTTTACCCTGAAAATGGTACCGGAAACCAAGGGTCTGAGCTTGGAACAAATAGAGCAGCAATTCATCAGTAATCCTGAATAAACGAATATCCTATATTGGTGCTGTTCCTTTACGCACAAGTCCTTGTGCTATTCCGCGCGCCGGAGTGGAATTTTTCCGAGAAATACAAAGGATTTTTTGTGGTATGGAAATTGCTCAGATTCTTCAGAGCAGGAAGCAGCACGTAAAAATTAAATATACAGCCAGAACATCGCGAGGTCATAGAATATGAACAAAGGTCATCCATTTTCCAGAAATGCACTCATCATTGCTGCAGCTATGATCGGAGTGGCGCCTCTCGCCCATGCTGCCAACTGGTTTGAGCTACAGGGAACCTCCCCAGCCAAGGCACCCATATTCGGTGTTTCTGGATTTATTGAGCCCAGTTTATATGCCCAATCTGGTAATGAAGACGGTTTTGAAAAAAATCAGATTCCGCATATTGATCTTATTGCCCCAGGCTTTTCCCAAAGCACTACCGCCAACATTTTGCGCGCCCGTATCATGTTTCGGGGAAATCTGAACAAACATATTTCCTATTTTTTTGGCGGGGAATTCGGAGATAATGGTTTTACCCATGTGCGGGGTGGGTATCAACCGGGTCTGATTGATGGGCATTTTACTTTCAGCTATATACCGGGAGCGCGCATTGAAGCGGGATTGATTCGTGCGCCCAGCGCCGAAGGCGCCATGCAGGGCTTCATGAGTTATAACTTTGTCTTGTCCTCGACTATGATTGGGCAGTTGCTGCAGCAGCCCATGTATAATTCCAGCAATCCATACAAAATCAATCCCAAGCTAAATGCCTACCTGATTAATGGTCAACAGTCGCTGGGTGTCAATGGTTTCCGCTATCCCGGCATCATGGCCTTCGACTGGTTCCGTAACGGCCACTGGGAGTTCACCTATGGTGCCATGATCGGCATGTTCGGTACCGTTGCGGCGGGTAATCAATCCAGCAGTCCCCTTTATGCGGCACGCCTCCAGGAAGCTTATATATTCGGCGGCAAGGGGCCTTTCCGCAGTGATATTCAGGCAGGAGTCTGGTATCAGCATGCCAGTCCGGAATTGAATGGTACCAGTTACAGCATGAATCGTTATGGAGTGGATCTGCAATATCTCCAGGGATATATGCACCAATGGGGACGACAATTCCGCTTCCAGTATATCAGAGGCTCAGGCTGGATATCGGCTCCGGCAGCTTTCAGTAGTGCTCCGGGTCTGGCAGCGCCCCTGACCAATACCCAGCTTTATCCCGGCAGTCAGAACAAGGCCAATGGGTACATGCTGGAAGGTGGTCTGTTTTTGACCAAGCATATTGAAGCGAATTTGCGCTATGACTACTACGATCGCCTCCCCAATGATCCGGCACAGCAACGTATTTTCAAAACCTGGGCCATCGGTTTGCAATACCATTTCACACCGCTGACCAAAATCATGGCGGGTTATTATTTCCGGACTCTGGATGTCCCGCATCAGCCTAATCCGGCAGCAACAGCATTTCTGACGCTGTGGATAACGAATTTGCCATGCAGGCGATGATCGCCTTTTGATGCTTACAGCGAGGAGAAAGTGATGTCTATGAAGAATTTTATGAAAGCGACGGTTTTCGCCAGCATGATGCCCGTCATGGGATTGCTGGGTATGACAGCGGCCTCAGCCAATGTCGATTCCGCCAATGTTTCCATGCTCCACGATTTTCATTTTAATCATCCCGCCTTTATTCATAATCTGCCTTTTGCCGAGCACCATGTGGTCATTCAGGTCAGTCAGGATAATCCTGCACGCTGGACGTTGACTTTGAATAATGCCCAGAACCTGCTCAATTATTTTGGTCAGGAGAAAGTGCAGGTGGTGATCGTCGCTTTTGGTCCGGGCATCAAGATGTACCTGCCCAACAGCCCGGTAGCGAGTCGGATTGCGGCGATTAATGCCGAGGGCGTGGAATTTGATGTCTGTCACAACAGCATGGAAGCCTTCAAGAAAAAAACCGGCCATCTACCCAAGCTCGACCCGTCGGTGGTAATCGTTCCCGCCGGTATCGTGCGGATCATGCAGCTGGAGCATGCTGGTTTTGCCTATGTAAAACCCTGACCCATCATTTAGATCGTTCTTCCGTCCTTGGGATGCAAAAGGTAGCAAGCTGCCCATGCATCCTTTTTTATGGGGCGAGGATAAGGCGCGGATCAACCGATCTAGTCACTGCTCCTCTGTTTTGCTTATAATGAGCGGTTTGCATAAGCCGCTGTGCACAAGCTGATCCGACAACGGGTTATTGTCGCTGAACAATTTTGGAGTAAGACGATCAACGTAGAAACATTAAAAAAAGAGCAGCAACTCGATGAGTTGTCGCGCCGCTATCCCTGGCCTGTGGTGGAATATGAGGAAGGATTGACCGCATCACAGGGTATCCTGCGCAAGCTCGATGTGGACACCCTCAGAACGGAATTATGGTTGCCCGTGGTCTGGACAGCCGAACAGGCTGAAGTCATCGTCTGTGATCCCGAAGATGCCGATTTGCAGGCCCACATCCGCAAGACCCTCGGGGTTGAAAAACTGACCTTTCGGGTCGCGACCCGCCCCGACCTGATTCGCCTCATCGAAAACAGTGCCGACCTCAATGATCATTTCCCCGTTAATGGCGGGCGCACACCCCTGGCTAAAATACGCACCTATCTGGCCGGACAGCGCACCCGCTATTCGGCGCAGCGGACCCGCTTTGCCCGCAGTCGCACCGGTTTGGCTCTGGCCCGGACCGGGGTGGCCTTGACCAGTATCGGTGTCGCTTTTTTGCGGCTGTTCGGCGGTGGAACCTGGCTGTTTTTTGAAATTCCGCTGCTGGTTTTCGGGATTCTTGCCATGATCGACGGTCTGCTCTGGTATCTTCCGGCGCGAAAAGAGTCGAATGCCATCAAAACCTATCGGCCCTATGCGGTCCCCGCTGAGTATTCGGCACTGGATGTACAGGATCCGGGCGGGCAGATGCTATTCCAGCGGAGTCCGGTGGTCGCGGGGGCTGCCGCCCTGCGCGAAGCCTGGGATGCTTTGTCTCCCGTCGAAAGACGTCGGTTTCTGGCCAATGACCGGACCGATCTGGCCGAAGAGCGGACGATTCTGGCCTATTTGCGAACCATGATGGCCAAGGCCCGTACCGGGCTGGCCTTTGCCCGTACCGGGGTGGCCTTTGCCGCCATTGGTATTGGCTTCATTCGCAAGTTTCCTCCCGGGCCCTGGTCGATTTTCGACTGGAGCCTGATTGCTATTGGTATATTCATGCTGGTGGAAGGATTTCTCTGGTATCACCCGGGGCGCGATGCAGCTAATCGGGCGCTGGAAGCCGTGGGTAACGCCCATGGCAAACGCGGCCCCTGGGATGTGATTTTTCCATCTTTATGCCTTTATACCCGCAAACTCGACCCGGTGGCCGAGGCCAGCGGCGAGCAGGCCCGCCCCGGGGTTTTTGCGACGACGGGTCTGGCTCTGGAACGTACGGTGCTGGCCGATAAACGCAATGGCATGTCGCGCCTGCGCACGGTCATGGCCCGGGCCCGTACCGGTATGGCTTTCATCCGCACCGGTTTCAGCATCATGACTGTTGGCGCCGGCCTCTATATTTATTTCGGATTTACCGGCCATGTCGATATTCTCTGGACGGTTTTTGATACGTTCCTGGTGATTATGGGGCTCTATCTAATTGCCGATGGCCTGCGCTGGTATCTGCCCGCCGAAAAAGTCAAACGTCGCTCGCCCTTTATTGACAATCATTTTGAAATTGCCGACGCCGATTACAGCCTCCCGAAAAGCGCCTGGAAGCGCACCCACTATCCCCATGAGCACTGAAATGTCCCCCTATCATCTCCTGGTCGAAGCCGATCTTCTTAGTGCAGCGCAGCTGCAGGAGGCCATCGCCAGTGCCTCCCGGCGTGGTATTGATGCCGAGCGTATTTTACTGAAGGAATGTGGCATATCGCGCTGTGCTCTGCTGGATGCCCTGGCCCGGCATTATGATTGTGCTTTCACCCAGTATGATGAGCGCCTGCCGGTGCCTTCAGAGCTGTTTGCAGGTCTGGATAGCCAGGTGCTGCGGATCGGGGAGTGGTTCCCGATCCGCCAGTTGGGAGATACGGTCGTCATCGCCGCTGCTGATCCCCATAGCGAGCAGATGCGGGCGCAGGTACAACAGTGGATTCCAGCAAAAAGCTACGAATTTCGGGTGGCGCTCAAGGAGGATCTGCGCTGGTATATGCAAGATTATCTCCACGCCGAAGCCCCCTTGCTCATCGGCATTGAGCGCACCGGCCTCGCCTGGTGGCGCAACACCATGGCGCTGTGGCGCACCAAGCTCGCCGCCCACCGCACCGCCCATGCCCGCGCCCGGACGTCCATGAAGCTGCTGCGCTGGGGGCTGGCCATGGTTGCTCTTTCCAATGTGTTGACCCGGGTGACCGATAATTTGCTGGCCTCCTATCATCTGTGGATTTTGCTGGTGGGCATCGGTCTGGCCCTCATCGGCCTGCTGGACTACCTGAAAGTCCGTGGTGCCAGCATGGATCTACCCTGTCAGCGCGCCTTGATTGATATCACCACCGAAAATGTACGCTTCACCGACCGCTATCATCTGCCCGAGGCACCCATCCACGCCGAGGATGACAGTGCCCTGGCCCGTCTGGCTGCGGCCATTCCCCACTATTGTTCCATCCTGCGCCCGGTTCCGGCCAGCAAGGAACGGACTCATCTGGCGCGGGAGCGCAACATGCTCGCCGCCCAGCGCACCATCGCCGCCAGCCATCGGACGTCCTACGCCCGGGCGCGCACCGGGCTTTCCCTGATTCGCACGGGGGTGGCCTTTATCGGTTTGGGGCTGGCCATTCACAAAATACTTGGAGCCACTCCCTATGGTTTCAGCGACTATGTGCTGATCGGGGCGGGGGCCCTGATGCTGTTGGATGGACTGCGCTGGTATCTGCCGGTACGGCGACTCAAATACGGAATCGGGCGCGATCTCAAACCCTGATCAGGAGGTGCTGACATGCACCAGGCCGGGGAACAGCGCCGCCAGGCCGTTGGCGATAAAGGTGACGGCAATGGCCGCGAGGACCAGTCCAAATATCCGGGTAGAGATGTTGATGCCGGTCACCCCCAGCCGGCGCGACAGGGGGCGCGCCAGGCGCAGGGCCGCATAAGCGACCCCGGCAATGATCAAAATATCCAGAACCAGCAAGCCGCTGGCAAACCAGGAGGCGTTTTTGTGGTGGGCAATAATCACCGTAATCATGGTACCCGGACCCGCCATCAAGGGAATGGCCAGGGGTACCACCGCTACCGCTTCCTTGCTCATGCCTTCGGCGGTTTCTTCCGGGGTATGGCGATAGCGACTGGATTTTGCCTGTAACATGTTGAAAGCCAGCAGCATCAGGACCATGCCGCCGGCCACCTGAAAGGCGGCGATGCTGATGCCGAAAAACTGCAGGATGTACTCCCCCAGAAAGGCGGCAATAAGCAGCACGATGGCGACTGATCGAGAAGCCAGTTTGATGGTTGCCAGTTGTTGGGCCGGATCTTCGTCGGCTGTCAGGGCAATAAAAATGGGAATGGCCCCGATGGGGTTGAGAATGGCGAGCAGAGCAATCAGGGTTTGCAGGGCGTTATGCAATTCAGGCGCGATGGACATGACTTATTTACCTAACAAACTGTGCGGCGCACAGAACGCTTGAAAAATGGTGCCTGAAGACGTATTTAATAGGCATATTCAGTTACAACCTAATACGGAGTCGATACGATGCCAACTTATGAGTATGTATGCAAGGACTGTGGACATCACCTGAGCGCGGAACAGCGCATGAGTGATGCGCGGCTGACGGATTGTCCTGCCTGTGGCAAACCGGGTCTGGAGCGCCAGCTCAGTGCCGGGGCTTTTGCATTGAAGGGATCGGGCTGGTACGAGACGGATTTCAAGGGCAGCAAGAGCAACGCCACCAAAAGTGAAGCCCCCAGCGCCGCACCCGCCTGTCCCGGCGGCAGTTGCGCCTGTCATTGACGCCGCGCCTGCAGCGGGGCTAGATTGTGCGCGGGCCGCCGGTCAGGCGGCCTTTTGTTGTTTGATGAGGCATTTTTGACTGACTACACGGGACGCAGCATGCGGACACATTATTGTAATGACATTAACGAAAATCTGATCGGGCAGACCGTCCACTTGTGTGGTTGGGCGCAGCGTCGACGCGATCATGGCGGGGTGATTTTTATCGATCTCCGGGATCGGGAGGGACTGGTGCAGGTGGTAGCGGACCCCGATCAGGCGGAAGCCTTTGCTGCGGCCAACGAATGCCGCAGCGAATTCGTGTTGAGTGTCGAGGGGGTCCTGCGGGCGCGGCCAGCAGGCACAGAAAATCCCCAGATGCCCAGCGGCAAGGTAGAACTCATGGCGGCGCGTATTGACATCCTCAATCGCTCCGAGCCGGTTCCTTTTCCGCTGGATGAAGAGGACATCGCCGAAAACCTGCGCCTCAAATACCGCTATCTGGATTTGCGTCGCCCGGAAATGCAGGCCCGCCTGCGCCTGCGTCATCAGATTACCCGTTATGTGCGGCGCTATTTGGATGACGCCGGTTTCATGGACATTGAAACCCCGGTCCTGACCCGCTCCACCCCCGAAGGCGCGCGGGATTATCTGGTGCCCTCCCGGACCCAGCCCGGCCATTTTTTCGCCCTGCCCCAAAGTCCGCAGCTTTTCAAGCAGTTGCTGATGGTGGCAGGCATGGATCGTTATTATCAGATTACCAAATGTTTCCGGGATGAAGACCTGCGCGCAGACCGGCAACCGGAATTCACCCAGATCGACATGGAAGCGTCTTTTGTGGATGAAGAAGCGGTGATGGGTATTGCCGAGCCAATGATTCGTGGCCTCTTTGCGGACGTGCTCGGCGTGGAATTGCCCAAGCCCTTTCCGCGCATGACCTATGCCGATGCCATGCACCGCTATGGGGTGGACCGTCCCGATTTGCGCAACCCGCTGGAGCTGACCGAGCTCAGCGACCTGATGCGCGGTGTGGAATTCAAGGTCTTCCGGGAAGCGGCAGAGCGGCCACGGGGCCGGGTGGCCTGCCTGCGGGTTCCCGGCGGTGCCCAGCTCAGTCGTACCCAGATCGATCAGTACACCCAGTTTGCGGCGATTTATGGCGCCAAGGGCCTGGCCTGGATCAAGGTCAACGCCCTCGATCAGGGTGCAGAGGGATTACAATCGCCCATCGTCAAGTTTCTGCCCCCCGCGGTGCTCCAGGAGATTCTTCAGCGCAGTGGCGCCGCTGTGGGCGACATGCTCTTTTTCGGCGCCGACAGCGCCAAGGTGGTCAACGAAGCGCTGGGTAATCTGCGCAATCGTCTGGCCGCTGATCTGAACCTGCTGGAAGGCGACTGGCGGCCGGTCTGGATCACGGATTTTCCCATGTTTGACTATGACGAGAAGGAAGATCGCTGGACCTCCACCCATCATCCTTTTACCGCACCCCAAAGCGCCCACCTGGAAAGTCTGACAGAAAATCCGGGTGCGGCCCTGGCCCGCGCCTATGATCTGGTGCTGAACGGCAATGAAATCGGTGGCGGCAGCATTCGTATTCACCAGGAAAAAGTCCAGGAAAAAGTGTTTGCGGCGCTGGGCATTGGCGAAGCAGAAGCGCGGGATAAATTTGGCTTCCTTCTCGATGCCCTGCATTATGGCGCCCCCCCTCATGGTGGCCTGGCTTTCGGCCTGGATCGTCTGGTCATGCTCATGTCCGGCGCGGAAACCATTCGCGATGTCATTGCTTTCCCAAAAACCCAGAAGGCCGGCTGTCTGTTGACCGAGGCCCCGGGAGTGGTGGCTGACAAGCAGTTGCAGGAGCTGGGAATCCGCCTACGGCCCGGGGTGGGGGGCGATGTTCAAAATCCCTGAGTCGGTGCTGGTCATGGTATACTCCGGCGAGCAGGTTCTGCTCCTGGAGCGTGCCCGGCCCGAGGGATTCTGGCAGTCGGTTACCGGCAGCCTCGAGCCGGGAGAATCGTGGCGGGATGCGGCCATCCGCGAACTGCATGAGGAAACCGGATTCAGCGCAGAAAATATGCTGGACACCGGGGTGCGCAACCGTTTTCCTATTGTTCCTCCCTGGCGGGAACGCTACGCACCGGAGGTGGAGTACAATGAAGAGCGTATATTCACCCTCGCTCTGCCTGCCCCGGAGCCGCCGCAACTGCAGCCACATGAACATCTAAGATTCGCCTGGTTGCCAGCAGCCGAGGCGGCCCGGCGTACCGGATCCTGGACTAATCGCGATGCGATTTATCGTCAGTTTGGAGCTTGTCTTGACGCAGGGCAGGCGGCTTCGTAACGTTGCAGAATAATTTGCACGCGCAACAGCGCCTGAGAGGGTGGTTATGGGTGTAGAAACAGTGATGGTGCAGGGCTTGCGGCGCAGTGCCGGCGCCGATTTGGATGCGCGCATCCGGCGGGCGAAAGCCGCCCTGGGTAAGCGCGCCGTCATTCTCGGCCATCATTATCAGCGTGAAGAAGTGTATCGCCATGCCGATTTTCATGGGGATTCTCTGCAGTTATCCCGGGCAGCAGCCGAGCAGGAAGCCGAGTTCATTGTTTTTTGCGGGGTGCACTTCATGGCGGAAGTGGCCGATATACTCAGCCGCCCAGACCAGGCCAGCATTTTGCCCGACCTGAATGCCGGTTGTTCCATGGCGGATATGGCGGATATGCCCCAGGTGCAGCGCGCCTGGGAAGAACTCGCCACGGTGCTGGATGTGGAGCAGGAAATCACGCCGGTTACTTATGTGAACTCCTCCGCCGCCCTTAAGGCCTTTTGCGGCGCCCACGGTGGTACCGTCTGCACCTCCTCCAATGCCCGCAAGGTGCTGGAATGGTCCTTTCAGCAACGGCCCAAAGCCCTGTTTTTCCCGGATCAGCATCTGGGCCGCTGGACTGGCCACCAGTTGGGTATTCCCCTGCGGGATATGCCGGTCTGGGATCCGGCTCTGCCCCTGGGAGGCCTGACTCCCGAGGAAATTCGCCGCGCCCGGATTCTGCTCTGGAAAGGTCATTGTTCGGTACATCAGATGTTCCAGCCTGCCCATATCGAGCGCTGGCGGCGGGAGCATCCCCAAGGCCAGGTGATTGCCCACCCGGAATCCGCCTTTGAAGTCTGTCAGATGTCCGATGCGGTGGGCTCTACGGATTTCATCCTGCGCACGGTCAAGGCGGCACCAGCCGGGAGTGAGTGGCTGGTAGGCACCGAAATCAACCTGGTGACCCGTCTGGCCGATGAAGTGCGAGCAGAGGGAAAAACTGTGGAATTCATGTCGCCCATGGTCTGCATGTGTTCGACCATGTTCCGTATTGATCCCGAGCAGCTGGCCATATCCCTGGAAAATCTCCTGGACGGACAGGTGCGCAACCGGATTCAGGTAGAGCCGGAAACCGCCGCGCAGGCGCGCCTCGCCCTGGAACGCATGCTGGCGGTATCCTGACGCTCGCCATGCCGCGCGCCGCTGCGTCGCCGGCCGATAGCCTCGGCCAATGGTCCCTGACCCAGCGCAGCCTGCATGGGCTCCTTTCTGCCTATGTCCGTTTTTATCAGGGTGCCCGCTGGGAGCCCAGTACCATCCCGAGCGAAGGGGCAGCCATTCTCGCCTGTAATCATCTGTCCGTCCTGGACCCGCTGCTGCTGGTGGCCAGTAACACGCGGGTCGTTTCCTTTCTGGTCGCCCAGGAATACTACGATAATCCCTGGATGCGCAGACTGCTGGAACAAACCTACAGCATCCCGGTGCGTCGTGATGGTCGCGATGTACGGGCGCTCCTGCAGGCGCGGCGGATACTGGAAGATGGCCGGGTGCTCGGTATTTTCCCGGAGGGGGGCATCAATCGTTCGGAAATCCAGAAAGGTGTGGCCTGGCTGGTCCGCGAAAGCGGCGCTCCGGTGGTGCCCGCCCATGTCGGCAGCGTCAGCCAGGCATCCTCCGATCTGCAGACCTGGTTGCGCCGTCAGCACCCCATGCTGCGCTATGGGGTTCCCCTGCATTTCCATCGCGATGCCGACGCCGCCGAAGTCCTGGGCGCGACCATGAGCGCCATCGCCACCCTGGCGTGACGCTGTTGTTTATTGGGCTGGGCGATTGCGGATGGTAATTTCGTGGCGCTCCAGATCGAGGTCTTTCACCCGCAGCCGCAGACACTCCCTCATACGCATTCCAGTGTCGTATAGCAACCTTTTCATCAGCGTCTGAGTACCCGACAACTAGTCCAGCAGGCGACCCATTTTTTCCGGCGTCAGGACTGCCGGTAAACGCTGTGGTCGTTTGGCGCGCACAATTTTATCCAGCCAGGGCAAATCCACACCAAGGACAACCGTGGTTGGCGAATCGGGGTGTTTGTAATGCCCACTGTAGGCATGTATGCACTCTCATGTTAGTCTGCAGTTAATCATGTTACACAGCACTATGATGCAGTACAATTTACGTTAGTCATTTCATAGTCTATGACTCCCGCTGAAACTTTGATGCCGACCGTCAACCCGCTACGCGGGCCAGCATCGCTGATTTCGGGCGTTGGGCGACACAGATGGCCACGTTGTCCTGGCTGTGACAGAGGTGTTACCATGGTAACACTGCACAGGAGAGGGCTTGGCCATGTCCACGACATCATTGAAAATCCCTGAGGATGTAAAGCAACTTGTTGTTGCTGCCGCCAAGCAGCAAGACGTTACCCCGCACGCATTCATGGTTGATGCCATTCGAGCCGCAGCCACAAATGCCGAAAAGAGGGCGCGGTTCGTTGCTGCCGCAATCGCTTCGAGAGAAGAAGCGATAAAATCTGGCCAGGGATACCCGGCCGAGGATGTTCATGCTTATCTGCGAGCCCGCGCGCAAGGCAAGCCCGTCTCCAAGCCAAAGGCCAAGTCTTGGCGCGCGTAATCTACGCAGCACCAGCCCTGGCTGATCTTGACCGGCTCAATGATTTTCTCGTTCAGACTGACTCCACCGCTACTTTGGAAACGGTCGGACTTATCACCGAAGCCATGCAGGTCCTTGAAAACCATCCTCTGATCGGACGCCCTGCAGAGCAGGGTCTGAGAGAACTCGTCATTTCCCGTGGCAAGTCTGGTTACCTTGCGTTATACAGCTATGAGCTGGATCAGGACGCCGTTCTTGTCCTTGCCATCCGGCATCAGCGCGAAGCTGGCTATGTGCCGGAGTAGATAGCGAGTCGTCCAACCTAGCTGTTAGCCGCCACAAAAAAACACCTTCGCGTCGTGGAGGTTGTCATAGTCCCAAAACGGGACTATGATTCGATCATGCGCGTCATCGCCCTGTCAACGCTGAGAAAATTCTGGGAAAGCTCGCCTTCCTATGCGGATTCCATCGATCCAGGAATGGCCTGGTATCGAGAGGCTCTGAAGGCTGACTGGTCTACTCCCAACGAGGTAAAAGCTGAATTTTCCAGTGCCAGTATTCTGCGCGATGGTCGCGTCGTTTTTAATATCGCCGGAAACAAGTATCGGCTGGTGGTATGGATCAACTACGCTTACCGCGTCGTGTACATCCGGTTCATCGGGACACACAAGCAGTATGACGATATTGATGCTCAAACAATTTGAGGTGGTCTATGGACATTCGTCCCATCAAAACAGAAGCTGACTACGAGGCAACCCTCAAGGAAATTGAGAGCCTCATGGCCGTTGCGGCTGGATCCCCCGAAGGGGATAGGCTGGATGTGCTCGTAACGCTCGTAGAGGCCTACGAACGGGATCACTATCCAATGGATTTCCCCGATCCGGTCGAAGCCATCAAGTTCCGAATGGAGCAGCAGGGCCTTACCGTTGAAGACCTTGTTCCGGTCATTGGTCGCAAGAGTCGGGTCTATGAAATCTTGGCTCGGAAACGGCCACTGACACTCCGTATGATTGAAGGGCTGCACGAGACATTCGCGATCCCAGCAGAAAGCCTGTTGAAGCACAGTACTCACCGTGGCGGTCACGCGGCGTAGTGCTGGGGAGTTGGCGGCCAAGCTCGCGCTCAACCCATCATTCCACCATGGACCTTGTGCATAAAGCCGCGCAAGGCCGGTGAATTCAAAGGTTGGGCATTCGCGGAGCCACCTGCTAAACTTGCCATATGGCACCTACCATTTTCCGTCAAGGCGCATTTCGATTCTTCTTCTTTTCACGCGAAGAATTACGTATGCACGTTCATGTCACTCACCCGGATGGCGAAGCCAAGCTCTGGCTGGAGCCGAATATCGAATTAGCATTGAATCAAGGGCTTTCTCATTAGCAGATCAATGAGGTATTGGCTTTGGTACAGATTCATCAAGAGGAGATCATCAATGCTTGGTATAGCCACTTCGGAAACTGAAGTTTCGTTGATATCAAACAAGGGCTTTTGGCTGCTCTTGGACAATGACGAGCTTTTTGTTTCATATGCTGAGTTCCCGTGGTTCAAACAAGCCACAATTGAGCAAATCACCACAATTGAGCGGCAATCCTCTGCTCATCTTTATTGGCCCTTGCTTGATGTTGACCTCGCAGTTGAATCTATCCGCTGTCCAGCGTCGTTCCCCTTAGTCGCCAAGCCCAACCCATCATTCCAGCGGACGCGCTAAAGCGCCCTATGCGATCCTTTGCCCATGAAAGTCAAAGACCTCATCGCGCTGATTGAAGCCGACGGACGGCAGCAGTTCTTGAACTCATTCAAGAGGCTATTGAGTTTCACCTTGAGGGACTCAAGGAAGAGGGGCTACCACTCCGCTGACAGATAAAGCAGGCATGACGTCCTCCTCACCTTTGCGCTATCATGACGGTTATTTTACCAGAATAAGTCAGTTACAGAAGCAAGGAGTGGGTTATGTCCGGACACAGTAAATGGTCCACCATCAAATTCAAGAAGGCGCTCAAAGATGCCAAACGCGGCAAAATATTCACCCGTCTGATTCGCGAAATTACCGTGGCCGCTCGCGCCGGTGGCGGCGATCCGGGCAGTAATTCCCGGCTGCGCCTGGCGCTGGATAAGGCCTACGGCGCGAACATGACCAAAGATACCATTGAGCGCGCGGTCAAGCGGGGCACCGGTGAACTGGAAGGGGTGGATTACGAGGAAGTGACCTATGAAGGTTATGGTCCCGGCGGCGTCGCCATTCTCATTGAGACCATGACCGACAACAAGGTGCGTACGGTCGCCGAAATCCGCCATATTTTCTCCAAGCGGGGTGGTAACATGGGAACCGCAGGTTCCGTTGCCTACCAGTTCAAAAAGCTGGGCCTGATCGTTTTTCCTGCCGATGCCGATGAGGACAAGATTCTCGAAGCGGCTCTTGAAGCGGGTGCCGAGGATGTGGTCAATGAAGGCGAGCGCATGGTCGTCTATACTGCCGCCACTGACCTGCACAGTGTGGTGCTGGCGCTGGAAGCCGCCGGTTTGCAGCCGGAAGAAAGCGAATTGACCATGATTCCGGAAAACACCATTGAAGTGAGCGGAGAAGAGGCGGAAAAACTGTTGCGTCTCATTGATTTCCTGGAAGAAAACGATGATGTGCAAAATGTGTACGCCAATTATGAAATCAGCGAGGCAGAAATGGCCCGCCTGGAAGCGGCATCCTGAGGCGCGTGGTCATGCGCGCGGATAATCTGCTGGATGCGCTCCCGCCCCTGCTCCCGCTTAGCCCGGTTGGCCATACTCTTGCGCATTATCGGCATTGATCCGGGGTCTTTGCGCACCGGCTACGGCATTATCGATTCCGATGCGCGGGGAGAGTTGCAGCATGTGGCGCATGGCTGCCTGAATGTGGCCGGGCGCCCCTTCCTGGAGCGTATCGGCGCCATCTATCGGGAGCTCAGCCAGGTGTTGGCCGAATACCGACCGGATACAGCGGCCATCGAGCAGGTGTTCATGGCTCGCAATGCCGATTCTGCACTGAAACTCGGACAGGCTCGGGGGGCGGCGCTGGTGGCATTGCTGGAAGCGGCCCTGCCGGTGGAAGAATATACCGCTTTGCAGATCAAAAAAGCCTCGGTGGGCGCCGGGCATGCCGACAAGGAACAAGTCCAGAGCATGGTGCGCTGGCTCCTCCATCTCGACAAAAATCCCCAGGCTGATGCCGCAGATGCCCTGGCCTGCGCCATTTGTCATGCCCATCATGCCCGCACCCGCCAGCGCTGGCAGGTCGCCGGTCATGCCTGATGTCTTGTTGCTGCGCAGAGGGCGGCCATGATCACCTCATTACGCGGAATCATTCTCCAGAAACGCCCCCCCTGGCTGTGGTTGGAGGTTCAGGGCGTTGGCTATGAACTGGAAATGCCCCTGTCGAGTTTCTATCAGATGGCGAATGCGGGGGAAACGGTCCTGATACACACCCATCTGACTATCCGCGAAGATGCCCACCTGCTCTATGGGTTCATGACCGAGGCCGAGCGCGACGCTTTTCGTCTGTTGATTCGCGTCAACGGTATTGGTGGCAAGGTGGCACTGGCTTGTCTCTCGGGATTGCCCGCTGAAAAACTCGGTCAGGCGGTGGCAGAAGGGAATATCGCCCAACTCACCGCCATTCCCGGCATCGGCCCGAAAACGGCGGAAAGACTGGTGGTGGAGCTGCGCGATAAAATGGGTGGAAGCAGCGTCTTGCCCATGGGTAAAGCGGTGCCGGGGGATCCCCGACAGGAAGCCGTTGCCGCACTGCTGACTTTGGGTTATAAGCCTGCACAGGCCAGTCAGGCGATTGCCGGTCTGGGCGAAGGATTGGGCCTTGAGGATCTGATTCGTCAGGCCTTGCAACAGCTTTCACGCCATTGATTTTTATGGAACCCGCCAGCATTCCGATGGTCACACCCCCATGATGGACAGAGGCCCGCTCAACCCCGAGGAAATCCATACCGATGCAGTGGATCGCGCTTTGCGTCCACGGCTGCTGACGGAATACATCGGCCAGGCACGTCTGCGGGAATCCCTGAGCCTGTATATGGATGCCGCCAAGGGCCGTCATGAAGCCCTAGATCACGTCCTGCTCTTCGGCCCGCCGGGGCTGGGCAAAACCACTCTGGCCCATATTATTGCCCAGGAAATGGGGGCGGGTCTGAAAGTCACCTCCGGGCCGGTGCTCGACAAGCCGGGTGATCTGGCCGCCATTTTGACCAATCTGCAGCCCCATGATGTGTTGTTTGTGGATGAAATCCACCGCCTCAGTCCGGTGGTCGAAGAAATTCTCTATCCAGCCCTGGAAGATTATGAGCTGGACATTCTGATTGGCGAGGGGCCGGCGGCCCGATCCATCAAAATCAGTCTGCCACCTTTCACCCTGATTGGCGCCACCACCCGCGCCGGTTTGCTGACCTCGCCTTTGCGTGACCGCTTTGGCATCAGTTTTCATCTGGAATTTTACAGTGATGTCGAATTGACCCAGATTGTGACCCGCTCCGCCAGCATTCTCGGCACGCAGCAGGACTTGCGAGGTGCCCAGGAAATTGCCCGACGTGCCCGGGGGACTCCGCGCATTGCCAATCGCCTGCTGCGCCGGGTACGGGATTTTGCCCAGGTGCGGGGCAACGGAGAAATTGACCAAAGCACCGCAGAAGCCGCCCTGACCCTGATGGAAGTGGATCAGCACGGTTTTGACGGCCAGGATCGCAAGCTCCTGCAAGCCGTCATCGGCCGTTTCGCGGGGGGGCCGGTGGGGGTCGAGAGCCTGGCCGCCGCCATTGGCGAAGAGCGCGGGACCATTGAGGATGTGCTGGAACCCTTCCTGATTCAGCGCGGATATCTGATTCGTACCCCCCGTGGCCGCTGCGCCACCGAACTCAGCTATCTGGCTTTGGGTTTGCCGGTACCCAAGGATGGCGGGAGTCTTTTTGATGGTGCGTGATGCCTGCGACAGCCTCTTTCAGGTGCGCGTATATTATGAAGATACGGACCACGGCGGGGTGGTGTATCATGCCAACTATTTACGCTTCATGGAGCGCGCCCGCACCGAAATGCTGCGCGAAAAGGGCTATGAACTGGATGTGTTGGAGCAGGACCCCGGAATCCTTTTTGTGGTGCGCCGCGCGCAACTGGATTTTCGCGCCCCGGCTCGTTTTAATGATTTGCTTCAGATAAAATCAGCCATCACTCGCAAGACCCCTGTGCGCATGAGTTTTCAACAGCATATTTCGACAAAACAACAGCTCTTGTGCAGCGGCACTGTAGAAGTCGTCTGTCTCGAAGCCAAGACCTTTCGTCCCCATGTCATTCCTGCAGCGCTTTTGCAGGCTTTCCCCCTTTGTGTTCACCCGTGAGATTTTATGGATCCTCAAAACGTTACCCACCCCGCAGCTTCTCTTTCCGTAGCCCATCTGGTGCTCAACGCCAGTCCCGTCGTGCAGATCATTCTGGTGCTGCTGGTCATCGCCTCCATCGCTTCCTGGACCATCATTTTTGAAAAGTGGGCCGTATTTGCCGGCGCTTTCAAGGCGCTGACCCGCTTTGAAAAGCGCTTCTGGAGTGGTGGAGAAATGAGCCAGATTTACCAACACGTATCGGGTAACAGTAATCTGGAAACCGGGGCGGGCAGTATTTTCTGCGCAGGGTATGAAGAATTTCAGCGCCAGCGCGGCAAGATTCGTCCCAGTGATGCCCTGGACGCAGCGCGTCGGGCCATGCGGGTGGCACAAATGCGTGAGGTGGGACGTCTGGAGAACCGTCTGGCTTTTCTGGCTTCCGTATCTTCTGTCAGTCCTTTCGTGGGCTTGCTGGGGACGGTCTGGGGCATCATGACCGCGTTCATGCACATTGGTGCGGCCGGCCAGGCGACGCTAGCGACAGTGGCCCCGCCGGTGGCCGAAGCCCTCATCGCCACGGCGGCCGGTCTTTTTGCCGCCATTCCGGCCACCGCTGCGTATAACCGCTATATTCACAAGCTGGACAAGCTCGATGCCCAGTTTGAGGTATTCATGGATGAATTTACCAACATCCTGCATCGTCAGGTACCCGAGACCAAGCCATGAAAAGACGGCGTTTGATGGCGGAAATGAATGTCGTCCCCTATATCGACGTGACTTTGGTACTGCTGGTGATTTTCATGCTCTCGGCGCCCTTGTTGACCCAGGGGGTGAACGTCAATCTCCCCAAGGGGGTGACCAAGCCGGTATCGGACAAAGTACCTCCGGTGCTGATTTCCGTGACTCGGCAAGGAAGCATTTCTGTACAGTTCAAGGATAAGCATGGTTCTGTGGCGCTGGACGATCTGGCTGCGGATGTGCGGCGTATATCCAGCTCTACCCATGGTCAGGTGCAGGTACTGGTGGGTGGCGATGCCCATGTGGATTACGGCAAAGTGATGGCAGTAATGGCACGGCTGCAGCAGGCCGGTATTTCTCATGTCGGCCTGCTGACCCGCCCGGAGGGCCATTGAAAGAACGTCGCTCCCTATGGCCTTTGGCGCTGGCGATCATCCTCAATGCCGCCATACTTTTTGCTCTGTTCTGGACTTTTCATGTGCAGTTGCCGCCGAGTAGCGGCAATCATCCCATGCAGGCCCAGTTGAGTAGTGGAATGCCTCCGGCGGCTATGCCCGCGCCGGTACCTGCGCCCGTCCCGCAACCTGCTCCTAAGCCTGCGCCGAAACCGGTTCCTAAACCCATTCCCCAGCCGACCCCGAAACCGGTTCCCAAGCCGACTCCGAAACCGGTTACGCCACCGCCACCCAGCGCTGCTCAGGTTGCGGCTGAAAAAGCCGCTGCCGCCAAAGCGGCCGAGGCCAAAGCAGCGCAAATTGCCGCAGCCCGTGAGGCCCAGGAAAAGCACGCGGAAGAGCTGGCGGCCCGGCAAAAAGCCGAACGGGAGGCTAAGGTCCAGGCAGCAGCTGCGAAGGCTGCCCAAGAAAAAGCCGCACAAAAGGCCGCCGCCAAAGCCGCTGCGGAAAAGGCGGCAGCAGAAAAGGCGGTACAGGAAAAACGCGCCGCCGAACAGGCGGCAGCAGCCCGGGCGGCAGAGCTCAAAAAGCAGCTGGCAGCGCAAGCCGCCCAGGCTGCTGCGGCAGCGCGCGCCAAAGCCCAACAACAGCGCATGGCGGAAGCAAAAGCCCAACTGCAGGCCGAAGCCAACATGGCTGCCGCCCGCGCTCAGCAGGCTTCGGAAAATCAGCGGTTGATTGCGCTATTTGGGCAAAAAATCCGTACCCAAGTTTTCAATGCTTGGAATACTAATTTTGCCGCAGCACTTACCTGTGTGGTAGAAATGCACCTGAGCCCTGAAGGACAAATTATTGGCCAACCACAAATTGTACATTCCAGTGGTAATCCACAATTTGATCGCGCAGTCATCCAGGCTGTAGAGCAGGCCGCACCTTTTTCACCGCCTATCGGACTTTCCTATTCCCTGTATAAAGATGTAGATCTTAAATTTAAAGCGGAGGATCTCAATCATGGCTAAACGCTTCTGGGCTTTGGCCCTGTTCCTGCTGGCTTCGGTTTATGTGTTACCTGCCCAGGCGGCGCTCACTGTGGAAATTACCAAAAGCGTGGCCTCGGCCCTGCCCATTGCCATTCCTTCTTTTGGACCGGGGGTGCCAGGTCAGCCTTCCGTAGCCGATGTCATCCGCAATGATTTGCGCCACAGTGGTCTGTTCCGGGTGATTGAGCCTGCTGGTTACCCCAGCGATCCGCGTGCGCCGGGGGATGTGAAAGCGGCCCAATGGACGGCAGTCGGTGCTACCGGTCTGGCCGTTGGTTCGGTGCAGCCCCTCAACGGCGGCTACGCGGTTACGGTTTATGTTTACAATGTTAGTACCGGACAGGAATTGACGGCGCGACGTTTTACCTGTTCTGCTGCCGAACTGCATATGACCGCCCATCATGTGGCGGATGTCATTTATCAGGCTTTTACCGGAAAACCCGGTCCCTTTGCCAGCCGCATTGCCTATGTGCGGCAGACGGGCAATACCTATGAATTGCTGGTGGCCGAATCCGATGGCTGGAATCCTCACCCCATTGTCCGGGGCATCATGCCGGTGTTCTCGCCAGTCTGGTCACCCAATAATCATCGTCTGGCCTATGTCACCTACGCCAACGCCAGAGCCATTATTTACGTGCAAAATCTGGCGACGGGGCAGCGGCAAGCCATTGCTCCCGGCGGTGAGATTGTTAGTGCGCCGGCTTTTTCTCCCAACGGTCAGGAAATCGCCTACGCCCGTTCATCAGGGGGCCGCACCGAGCTCTATGTGGCCAATTTGCAGACGGGTCAGCGCCGCCAGTTGACCAATGATGATGCCATCAACACCTCGCCCACCTGGGCGCCCAATGGCAGCCAGATTGTGTTTGTCTCGGACCGTGCCGGCGGACCCCAGATTTATGCCATGAACGCCAATGGCGGCGATATTCATCGCCTGTCTTACAGTGGCGGCTATAATGCCGGACCTGAGTATTCGCCCACGGGCAATGCCATTGCCTTTATCCATCGCACCGATGGCGTTTATGCCCTGGCGGTGATGAATCCCGATGGAAGCGGCATACGTGTCCTGGATGCCCAGGGCAATTGCGACCATCCGAGCTTTGCCGGAAATGGTCAGATGATCCTCTACGGTACCCATCGCGGTGGCCGCAAGGTGCTGGCAGAAGTCAGCCTGGACGGCAAAACCATGGCCATACTCCATAGTGATGCCGGCCAGGACAGCCAGCCTGCCTGGTCGCGGTAACTATCTGAAGTGGCGCCTATCCCTGGGTTTTTACTGCGGGGATGGTGCGCCGCTTGTCCGAGCAACTGGCAATCATTCACAAGCCCGAGCAGGCCGCCTGAACCTATTGATAAGGCGTAGGATCCACGATTCCGGCCTCCAGGAAGCCGGCGTGGCGCAGGCGGCAGCTGTCGCAGCGGCCGCAGGAGCGTCCCTGGTCATCGAGCTGATAGCAGGAGCGGGTCAGGCTGTAATCCACCCCTAGGCGGGTGCCCAGCTGGATGATTTCGCTTTTGTTGAGATGCTGGAGGGGGGCATGAATGCGCGGTCCGCGCGCATCGTCCCCGAGACGGGTGGCCACCGCTGCGAGCTTTTCAAAGGCGCTGATGAATTCCGGGCGGCAGTCAGGATAACCGCTGTAATCCTGACTGTTGACGCCGATGAATATGTCCTGGGCACCCAATACTTCTGCCAAAGCCAGGGCAAAGGACAAAAAGATGGTATTCCGTGCCGGTACATAGGTGATGGGAATACCCGGAGCCACGCCAGTTTCCGGAACCGCAAGCTGGGTGTCGGTCAACGCCGAACCACCAAATGCCCCCAGATCAATATGGACGGTACGTTGGCTGGCCACCCCCATGGCCTGGGCTATCAGACCGGCATAGTGCAATTCCTGCTTGTGGCGCTGGCCATAATCAAAGGACATGGCGTGAATGGCGTATCCATCCCGACGCATCAGGGCCATGACCGTGGCGGAATCCAGTCCTCCGGAAAGTAGGACAATAGCGGGTTTTGCGATGGTTTCTTCTGACATGGCTCAGCGTCCCGGGACATCGCCCCAAATGAGTTTATGGAGTTGAATCTGGAGCCGCACCGGGAGCTTGTCGGCCAGTATCCAGTCAGCCAGATCGCGCAGGGGCATTTCTCCCTGGGCCGGGGAGAATAGCACTTCACAGATCTGATTCAGATTTTCGCGCTGCACTACCTCTTTGGCCCAGTCATAATCCCGGCGGCTGCAGATGACCAGTTTGATCTGGTCCCGGGCATTCAGGTGGGGCAGATTTTCCCAGAGATTGCGCCCAGACTCGCCGGAGTCGGGTGTTTTCAGGTCGAGGACTTTGACGACCCGGGAGTCAACGGCTGCGACAGGCAAGGCGCCGCTGGTTTCCAGAAACACCTCGTAGCCGTCATCACAGAGTCGGGTCAGCAGGGGCAATACCTCTGTCTGAGCGAGGGGTTCGCCACCGGTCACCACCACCAGAGCATTGCCGCCCGCCTGGACGCTTGCCATGATGGCATCCAGGGTCTGCCATTCGCCGCCATGAAAAGCATACGCCGTATCACAATAGTGGCAGCGCAGCGGGCAACCGGTCAGACGCACGAAAGTCGCAGGACGTCCGACACTGCGGGTTTCCCCTTGCAGACTGTGAAATATTTCGGTGATGCGGAGGCGCCCGTCCATCTTTACTGTGACGGCAGTGCCTGCAATTGGGCCTCAGCTTTTTGTGCAGTTGGCGTGCTGGGATATTGCCGGAGGATCTTGTTCAGGACCACAACGGCCTGCTTCTTTTTGCCGATGGCCTGATAAATTTCAGCCATACGCAACATGGCTTCGGGCGCCTTGCTGCTCTGGCTGAAGCGGGTCGGCACCACATACAGACTTTTCAGCGCCGCGTCATTCTGGCCGAGCACATACTGGGCTTGTCCCAGCCAGTAATAGGCATCGGGAACAAGGCTGCTCTGAGGGTATTTCTGGATGAAGCCCTGCAGGCCGGTAACGGCATCCCCGTATTTTCCCTGCCGCAGGAAATTGAAGGCATGCTGATAGTCGGCTTGTCCCAGACTCTGGATGGTAGATGATGATGCATTACTGGCCGCGCTGGCCACTGCCGCTGCCGGGCTGCTGGGCACAGAACCGGGGGTAAGCAGACTGCTGAATGTCGAGCTGGTGCTAGCGGTGACTCCAGTAGCCGGGGTGGCTACCGCCAGCTGGGCGGCCAGGGCCTGCACCTTGCTGGCCGTGGCCTGTTGTGCCGTTTGCAGGTCGTGGGTTTTGGTATCCAGCTCACCCCGCAGATTGCGGACTTCCTGTTCCAGGCGCTGGGTACGTTGCAGCAGGCTGGCCAGGGCGCTTTGACTGCCCTTGTCCGCCTGCTGAACGGCCACGAGGCTGCTCAACTCGCCCTGCATGACCGCCATTTGCTGCTGAAGCTGGAGCACCCGGTCGCTCGTGGATTCTGCCTGGGCAAAGGGACTCAGACACAATAACGGCAGAACAGGCAGTAATTGCCAGCGTTTCATCAACATTTTCTCCTTGGCTGTTTAGCCGTTGTAGCCACCACTATACACAAAATCAACGCGGCGGTTTTTTGCCCAGCACTCGGCATCGTTGCTGGTGCAGAGGGGATTGTCCTTGCCGAAGCTGACGGTGCTGATACGCGCGGCATTGACACCCTGGGCTTCCAGGAACTGTTTGACCGTTTCGGCGCGACGTTCGCCCAGGGCGAGATTGTATTCCTGGGTACCCCGGTCATCGGTATTGCCTTCCAGGCGCACCTTGACATGGGGATGATTGACCATGAACTGGGCATTCTGGGTGGCAATCTGCTGGGCATGGGCATCCATACTTTCACTGTTGAAGCCGAAATGCACCCGCAATTGCTGGGGCAGCGCTGCCAGTTCAGCAGCGGTCAGTCCACTGTTGCCGCCGCCGATGGGGCCATTGGCATTGAGGTCCTGGCCGTTGACGCCTTCGCCATTGTATCCCGCCGTGGCGGCAGAATTCACCGGGGCTACCGCTCCGACGGTGCTGGGCTTGCCACTACCGACGTTATGGGCGCAGCCAGTAAGGGCGAGGGCACTAGTCATTGCTACGGCCATCCAGATTTGATAACGCATGTTTTCGAGCTCCTGTTAAATTTGCAGCGATTGTATCTTGTAGTTAAAGAGTATTTCAATGTTATTTGCGGCATCGGGCGAACTTCTTTATCCTTGACAGGGAAAGTTGCCCTGCTAAGGTAACGAACTCCTGTTTTTTTGTGTCGTTCCAGGGTGATTATCCCGCCATGATGCCGCAGATTCGAATTGGTACCCGCGCCAGCCCCCTCGCAGTCTGGCAGGCCGAGCATGTCCGTGATGCCCTCTATGCGGCGCATCCGGGTATTCAGGTAGAAATTATCCGGATGACCACCAGTGGAGATATCCTCCTCGATGCGCCTCTCCATTCGCTGGGAGGCAAGGGGCTTTTCGTCAAGGAAATTGAGGAAGCCTTGCTCTCAGAACACGTGGACGTGGCGGTGCATTCCATGAAAGACGTGCCCGCACTACAGCCCGAAGGTCTGGAGATTGCCGCCATCATGGCCCGGGAAGATGTCCGCGATGCTTTTGTCAGCAATAGCGTCGTACATCCTGAGCAACTCAAGCCGGGTGCTCGGGTGGGAAGCTCCAGCTTGCGGCGGCGTGCACAATTACTGCAAGTCTACCCCCATTTGCAGGTGGATGACCTGCGCGGCAACGTCGCCACCCGGCTGCGCAAGCTCGACGAGGGCCAATATGAGGGCATCATTCTCGCCGTGGCGGGCCTGAAACGTTTGCAGCTGGGGGAACGGATCAGTATGGCGCTGCCGGTGGAGCAGTCCTTGCCGGCGGTGGGGCAAGGCGCTGTGGGTATTGAAATTCGCTCGGAAGATACGCAAACCCGGGCACTATTACAGGCGCTCATAGACCCCGCGACCCAGCAGTGTGTGTTGGCGGAGCGCAGCATGAACCGCATACTGGGCGGAGATTGTCGTTTACCGGTGGCGGCACTGGCTGAATGGCAGGGGCAGGCCATGCATCTGCGCGGCCTGGTAGCCAGTCCTGACGGCGCGCATCTGCTGCGTGCAGAAGCCAGCGGCATTGATCCGATGGCTTTGGGGCAAGTGGTGGCTGAGCAGCTTCTGGCCCAGGGGGCCGCTGCAATTATCAAGGAAATTCAATCATAATGAGTAGCGCATTACTGCAGAATAAAGGCGTAGTCGTCACCCGGCCCAGGGAGCAGGCCGGAGATCTGGTAGGTGCCCTGAAAGCCGTCGGTGCGCGTCCGATTCTATTTCCGGCAGTGCAAATTGAAGCACCGGAAAACTGGCAATCATTGGACGACGCCCTGCATCGGCTGGAGACCTTCGACTGGGTGATTTTTACCAGCCGTAATGCCGTGGCTTTTGCTTTGAGCCGACTGCAAAGCCAGAATTTGCCCTGGCCCCAAGGCCCGCGTGTGGCGGCAGTAGGGCGGGAAACGGCTAAAGCCTTGCGCGAATTTGGTCTGCAGGTGGATCTGGTCCCTAAAAAGTTCAGTTCAGAAGGTTTGCTGGATAGTGCCGAGCTGAGCGACATGCAGCAGCGCCATGTGGCGCTTTTTGTCGGTGACCAGGGCCGGGAATTGCTGGAAAAGGTACTGGGGGAGCGCGGTGCTCAGGTTGATAAAGTGCTGTGCTATCGGCGCACTTTGCCCGGCGCCAATCCTACCCCGCTTTTACATGCCTGGGCGCGGGGTGAACTGGACGCGGTGATTCTCACCAGTCCCGAGATTTTCAAGAATTTCTACCAGATGGTGGGCGGTCTTGGGCAACGCTGGTTAAAAAACACTCCACTGATAGCCATCAGTCCGCTCACCGCAGAAGCCATTACTGCAGTGGGTTTGCCGGAACCCTGGGTGGCTCCCGAGGCCAGCACTGAAGGACTCATGACGGCCCTGGAAAGCTGGGCCAAAAGCCGGAGTAACACCGATGAATAGAAGTCCACTGTCCTTGCGGCATTCGCCCCGGCGGTTGCGCCGACATCCGGCCATGCGCGGGATGCTCCAGGAAAATCAGTTGATCCCTGCGGATTTCATTTTGCCGATTTTTCTGGTGGAAGGTGAGGGTATCCGCAACGAGATTGGGTCCATGCCCGGCGTTTTCCGCCATAGTGTGGATTCGGCTCTAAAACTATGCGGGGAAGCCGTAGCCAGAGGGGTTTCCGGGGTGCTGCTTTTCGGGGTCATTGCCGAGACTTGCAAGGATGCCTGCGGTTCGGCTTCCTGGGATAAGGACGGGCTGGTGCAAAAAGCCATCCGCGCCATTCGCGCGGCCTATCCGGATTTGCTGGTCATTGCTGATGCCTGTTTTTGCGAATACACCGATCATGGGCATTGTGGCATCCTCAGCGCGGACGGTGACCGGGATGATAACGCGACTCTGGAAAATCTCCAGCGTCAGGCCCTTTCCTATGCCGAAGCCGGGGTCCATGTAGTGGCTCCTTCCGGCATGGTGGATGGCATGGTCAGCGCCATTCGCGAGGCACTGGATGCGGGCTGTCATGGGGAAGTCAGTATTTTGTCCTATGCCGTCAAATACGCCAGCGCCTTTTACGGTCCGTTCCGGGACGCCGCTGACAGTGCCCCCCAGTTCGGGGATCGTCGTGCCTATCAGATGGACCCGGCCAACCGCCGTGAGGCGTTTCGCGAGCTGGATCTGGATATTGCCGAAGGGTGTGACATGGTGATGGTCAAACCGGCCATGCCCTACCTGGATCTGGTCCGGGATTTGCGTGAACGCTGCGATCTGCCGGTGCTGACCTATCAGGTTTCGGGAGAATACAGCATGCTGCAGGCTGCGGCGCGGGCTGGATGGCTGGATTTGCAGCGCAGTGTGCTGGAGTCGCTGCTGGGTATGAAACGGGCCGGGGCTGATGCCATCATTACTTACTATGCCCTGGATGCGGCGGAATGGTTGGGGTAAAAGCGTCAAAGGCCTCTCATCAAGCCCGTGCTGTGGGTCAGGTTGCCGCCGATAACTTTATTCTGGATATCTTGTTTCGGCTGCGCTGGTATAGTGCTGTAATTATTACGGCAGTCCGCCGGATATTCCGCCTGCGCGCGCAAGACATGGACCAGCTCTTTCCCTGGCTGCTGTTTTCCTTGTTTATCAACGTTCTGATCTGGTTGTATTTATTGCTGGGGCTGGCGGGCCCTTTGGCCAAAAAAAATCCCGTCAACTCGTTGGTGGAAATTTCCCTGACCCCCACTTTTCATCGGCCGCAGATCAGCGCCCCGGTGAACCCCCGCCTGACCCATCCCCAGGCCGAGGTGACCGCCGCCACACGGAAAGCGGCGCCGGCGGTTTCTTCCGCAGAGCGACAGGCCGCCTATAACATTTATCTGAAAAACTGGGAGGGGCGCATCATGGCCCTGGCACAGAAAAAACTGTTTGCAGCGGGGCATGGTCCCTTGCCTCAGGGGCGCGTAGTGGTGGCCGTGACCATTGCCCCGGATGGACATCTGCTGGAAATAGCCATGTTGCAAGGTGCGCGCAATCTAGCGCTGGTGGATGCAGTGGAAACCCTCATTCGCGCTGCCGCACCTTTCCCGCCCTTGCCGGCCTTGTGGCAATCTCCTCCGACTTCTCTGCGCATCGTTCGTACCTGGAGTTTTGAGTAAATTCAGCTTTTGGCGGGCAGATTTTCCAGTTCTTCGAGGCTTTTCATGCGGGATTCCACGCCATAAGCCAGGGTGACGAGCAAGCCGAGCAGGGCGAAGACCGACATGCAGACCAACACCAGAGGAATCCCCCAGCTTTTCTCCACAATCGGGAAGAGTATGGCGGACAGAAAAGCCCCCAGGCGGGACAGAGCGGTGGCCAAGCCCGCAGCACTGGCGCGCAATTCGGTGGGAAATATTTCCACGGCCAGGGCAAATACGGTCACGCCGGGACCAATCCCCATCCCAAAAGCATAGAGGGCTGCGGCTAGATATACCCCGATGACCCAGTGCTGCCAGGAACAGAGGGCAAATACCGCCAAGCCCAGAGACATGAGGCCAAAACCGGCGCTTTGCAGTGGAATTCGCCCCCAGCGGTCCAGTCGGGAAACAATGAAGAGAATCCCCAAGGCGGAAACGATGAGCACCGCCGCGTTGATGGCAGCGGCTGCCGCATTACTGCTGGCCAGACCATTATCGCGCAGCACGGTGGGGAAATAGAGGCCGATGCCCAGGCCAACGACATCTAGGCAGAACCAGGGAAAAATGCTGAGAAAAAGGCGACGCAACCAGGCTTTGTGGAGCAAAATCCGCCAGGATTGGGGTGGAACCCGGAACTGCTCTAGTTGCGCATGAATCTGTGTTGCTGAGAGGGTCGGTTGGAGTTGCGCCAGGGCTTCCTCGGCCCGTGAATGCTGGCCTTTGCGGACCAGCCAACGCGGAGATTCGGGCAAGCCCCGGCGTAACCAAAGCAGGGCCAGGGCCGGTACGATGGCGCTGCCGAGCATCCAGCGCCAGGAGTCCGGACCGGTAAGGAGCAGGCTCCAACCCACTATGGTGGACAGCAGGGCGCCCAGGTACCAGGCGAGATTGACCCGGGCAAAGCGGTTACCACGTTGGGCGGGCTGGTTGTATTCCGCAACAATGGTGGCGACCAGAGGATAATCCAGACCAATGGCCAGGCCGGTGATAAAACGCCCGGCAAACAGGGCTGCGGTATCCGGACTCAAGGCGCTGATCAGGGCTCCCAGCACATAGAGAAAAATGTTGGGGAAGAGCAGCTTACGGCGACCCCAGCGATCCGTCAGAAACCCACCGAATAAACCGCCAATGAGAGAGCCCAAAAGGGCCATGGCCATGAGTACACCGGTTTCCGTTGCCTGCAGGTGCCAGGCACTGCTCAAAGGCAAGAGCACGACCGCCATGATGCTGAGATCATAACCGTCCAGCAGCATGCCCAGCATGGCTGCTCCTAGCGCGTGACCGCGTTGCTCAGCCATCGGCTACCGGCGCCGGATGGGCATGGTTCTGAGGAAAGGCTGTGCTTCAGCGGACATGATGGGGATCTGATCGGCGTACCGCACCCAGATGCCGGGCATGAAAAGCCAGATGATCGCTGACGAAGCTGCTGATAAAAAAGTAGCTGTGGTCGTAGAGATCGTGCCAACGCAAAGTCAGCCGGGGATCGTTGAGAGCCTCCAGATATCCGGTTTTCAGTTCGACTTCCAGAAAGGGATCTGCATGCCCCTGATCGATGAGGATAGGTGGATGGCTTTGTCCCGCTTTTTCCTGCAGAAGTGCCAGGCTGTCATAAGCCTGCCATTGCCCGGTGTCCGCCCCGAGATAGCGGCTGAAGGCTTTTTGTCCCCAGGGGGTCTGGCTGGGTGCGGAAACGGGGGCGAAGGCCGAAATGGATTGATATTGTCCGGATTTTCTGAGGCCGCAGACCAAAGCACCATGCCCCCCCATGGAATGTCCGCAGATACCCTGGGCTGTGCCCTGCACTGGAAAATGCCGGGCAATCAGCGCCGGGAGTTCGTCAGTCACATAGGAAAACATCCGGTAATGGGCATCCCATGGGGCTGCGGTGGCGTCCAGATAAAAACCTGCACCAGTGCCGAAATCCCAATCGTCCTCTTCTCCCGCAATCCCGGTATTGCGGGGGCTGGTGTCCGGAGCCACCAGGATAAGCCCGAGTTCGGCAGCATAGCGCTGGGCTCCGGCCTTGATCATGAAGGTTTCTTCGTTGCAGGTCAGGCCTGCAAGAAAAGTGAGCACCGGCAGGGTTTCGTCAGCACCATGCGCCGGGATGAAAATGGAAAAACGCATAGGACCCCGACATTGCCGGGAATGATGTTGGTAACGCTCCATGCGTCCGGCAAAACAGGCATGGGATTCCAGCAGTTCCAGTTCCTGACTTGGCATGGTATTCCTCAGAAGGTGAGTACGGTGCGAATGGATTTTCCCTCATGCATCAGATCAAAAGCCGTATTGATGGATTCCAGCGGCAGGGTATGGGTGATCATTTCATCAATCTGGATTTTGCCTTCCATATACCAGTCGACAATTTTGGGTACGTCGGTGCGTCCCTTGGCGCCACCAAAAGCCGAGCCGCGCCAGTTGCGGCCGGTGACCAGCTGAAAGGGACGGGTGCTGATTTCCTGTCCGGAGCCCGCGACCCCGATGATCACACTGGTCCCCCAGCCTTTGTGGCAGCATTCCAGAGCCTGGCGCATCAGGGTGGTATTTCCGACGCACTCAAAGCTATAGTCAGCGCCGCCCTTGGTCAGGCTGACCAGATAGGGAACCAGGTCCCCTTCGACCTCTTGGGGATTGACGAAATGGGTCATCCCGAAGGCTTCCGCCAGGGTTTTTTTGGAGGGATTGATGTCCACACCGATAATCATGTCAGCACCGGCTAGGCGGGCACCCTGCACGACGTTCAGCCCAATGCCTCCGAGGCCAAACACCACCACCTTGTCACCGGGCCGTACTTTGGCGGTATAAATCACCGCGCCGATACCTGTGGTAACGCCGCAGCCGATGTAACAGACCTTGTCAAAGGGTGCGTCTTCGCGGATTTTGGCCAGAGCAATTTCCGGAAGCACGGTATATTGGGCGAAGGTGCTGGTACCCATGTAGTGATAGAGGGGCTTCCCCTGACTGGAAAAACGACTGGTCCCATCGGGCATCAGGCCTTTCCCCTGGGTTTCACGAATAGCCTGACACAAATTGGTTTTGCCACTCAGACAATATTCACACTCCCGACACTCGGGGGTATAGAGCGGAATGACATGATCTCCCGGTTTCAGGGATCGTACCCCCTCTCCTACCTCAACCACTACGCCCGCGCCTTCATGGCCGAGAATGGTGGGGAACAGGCCTTCAGGATCCATGCCGGACAGTGTGTAAGCATCCGTATGGCAAACTCCGGTCGCCTTGATTTCTACCAGCACTTCTCCGGGACGTGGTCCGTCCAGTTGCACGGTTTCGATGACCAGGGGTTGATTGGCGCCATAGGCGACGGCAGCACGAACATCCATAGATTGCTCCTGAGTAAGGGGATGGGAAAAGCTTAACGATTATTGATCCAAAGAGGAAAGGGTAATGCCGGATTCTTCCCGAACACGCTCGGCATGGGCATATAGGGTCATCCGATCATCGCGGGTGTAGCCAATCAGAGTGATGCCGTGGCTTTGGGCAAGCTGGATCGCCATGCTGCTGACCCCGGAGATGGCGGCGATTACTGGAATACCAAAACCCAGGGCTTTGAGCACGATTTCAAAGCTCAACCGTGAGGAAATACCCAGGACCTGTACCTGACCCGGCCGCAACCCTTGTTGAATGGCGGCGCCAATACTTTTATCCACCGCGTTGTGGCGACCGATGTCTTCGCGAACCAGTGCTCCCTGATGGCTTTCGAGAATGGCGGCATGAGCAGTCCCGGTACTACGGTTGAGGCGCTGCTGTTCGCGCATCTGGCGCATGATCCGGTGAATGGCTTGAGGGGTGGTGGCATAATGGTTTTCCAGAGGCGCAACGGGAATCAGTCCGTCAAAAACGGGCGTGCCACACAAGCCGCAGGCGCTTCCCCCGATAATCTGACGACCCTTGTGACGGGCGCGCTCGGCAGCTTCTGCTGAAAGTTGCAGGTAGATGGCTGAAGTTTCAGTGTTCTGCACGACCAATTCCCAGGCGCTGATATCCTGCAGATGCTGAATGATGCCTTCGCTCCACAAAAAGCCATGAAAAAAATCTTCCAGATGTTCTGGCGTCACCATCATCACCGCATAGGGCTGCCCATTGATAACGATGGATACCGCCCGTTCTTCGAGAATGGCTTCTTCATGGGCGACGGGGGAGGCCTTGCCAGCAAGCAATGTGGCCGGCGACCAGCCGATGCCACTGTTTAATTGGCCATGGATGCGCATAAATCCTTCCCTTTTGCGGTGAGCATGATCATGGCTCGGCCCCTTTGTTCATTTTGGGTCAGATAGCCCAGTCCTCCCCAGGCTTCATTTTCACCTAGCAGTAATAGGAGCCTTTCCAGTTGGCTGCGCCGTAGTTGCATCTGTTTCCCGATTTTTGCCAAAGAAACCGCCTGCTCCTGACAGAGGATCTGCAGGAGCATGACAACCAGATCCTCGATGGCGGCAGCTTCGGATGGCGGGCTATTGGTCATGGGCCTCGGCCACCTGGAAGGTGACAGGAATGGACTTGGAAGTCGGAGTATTGGCCCGGTCTGCATGGCTGGACAGAGGTACCAGTACGTTCAGCTCAGGGTAGTAGCCCGCCACACAGGAACGGGGAATGTCATAAGGCAGTATCCGAAAATTGCGGGCCATGCGCTCACCGTCGGTCCAGTGAGATGTAATATCTACCGTACTGTTTTCCACAAAACCCAGTTCAGCCATGTCGTCCGGGTGCATGAAACAGATGTTTCGAGCTCCGGATACCCCGCGATAGCGATCTTCGTAGCCATAGATGGTGGTGTTGTACTGATCGTGGCTGCGAATCGTCATGAGATTAAAAACCCGGTCGCTGCTTTGGGGAACAAAACGATCCTCAGTAATGCTTTTGAGCGGCTGCGCAATGAACTGGGCCTTGCCGGAAGGCGTCGTCCAGCGCCGTGAGCGCGGGGGAAGATCCAGGTGAAAGCCTCGGGGGTGATGTACCCGGGCATTGAAATCCTCAAAGCCGGCGACAACCCGGGAAATCCTTTCGCGAATCCGGTCATAATCCTGCACCAGTTCACGCCAGGGCGTTTTGCTGTCGGGCAGCGTCGCTGCTGCCAGTTCGGCAATGATGGCACATTCGGATTTCAGATGGGGCGAAGCCGGAGCACGCATGCCTTCAGATATGTGCACCATGCTCATGGAGTCTTCGACGGTGATGCCTTGGGGCTTGCCATTCTGGATATCTATTTCTGTGCGCCCCAGACAGGGAAGAATCAGCGCGTTTTTTCCGTGCACGATATGGGAGCGGTTGAGCTTGGTGGTGACGTGTACGGTTAGCTCGCATTGGCTCAGGGCGGTATGCACACGCTGGGTATCTGGAGTGGCATTGGCAAAATTGCCACCCATACCGAAAAACACCTTCGCCTCCCCCTTTTCCAGGGCGGCGATGCTGCCAATCACGTCGTACCCCGGTTCGCGGGGCGGTTCAAAATCGAATTCTGTGGCCAGGCGATCCAGAAAATCAGTGGCCGGACGTTCCCAGATGCCCATGGTGCGATCCCCCTGCACATTACTATGCCCGCGAATCGGGCAGGCTCCTGCTCCCTCCTTGCCGATATTACCCTTCAACAGCAACACATTGACCAGCATCTGGATGGTGGCAACAGCATGTTTATGCTGGGTGATGCCCATACCCCAGGTAATGATACTGGCTTTGCCAGAATCATAGATTTGGCCGATTTCCATGAACTCGGCATGACTCAGACCGCTTTCGGTCTCAATATCCGCCCAGGGAGTTTCCAGGGCGATGCTTTGGAGCTGGGCGAAGCCTTGGGTATGGGTGTCAATGAAGTCCTGATCCAGTGTTCCCTGTTCCAGCAAATAACGAACGATACCGAGAGCAATGGCATAGTCGCCACCAATGCGCGGTTGATAGTAATGGGTGGCGATTTCTGTCCCATGGTTGGTGAGCATTTCGCCAGGATCCTGTGGATTAACAAAACGCTGCAACCCGCGCTCACGGAGAGGATTGAATACCAGAATACGACAACCCCGCTTGGCCGCATCGCGGAGAGTTCCCAGCATCCGGGGATGATTGGTCCCTGGGTTATGACCAAAAAGGAGCAAGGTGTCGGCATGGTCGAAATCTTCCAGGGTAACGGTGCCCTTGCCAATACCAATGGACTCCGGCATGCCGAGACTGGTAGGTTCGTGGCACATATTAGAGCAATCGGGCATGTTGTTGGTGCCAAATTCCCGGGCAAATAGCTGATAGAGAAAAGCGGCTTCGTTGGAGGTTCTGCCCGAGGTATAAAAAATGGCCTGGTCGGGAGAATCCAGTTTTTGCAACTGACTGGCAATGAGAGCAAACGCATTTTCCCAAGAGACCGGTTCATAATGATCACTGGCGGTGTTGTACAGCATGGGTTCCGTCAGGCGCCCAAATTCTTCCAGATCATAGTCACTTTGCTGAGCTAGCCAGGCTACGGAATGCTGCGCAAAAAAATCGGCAGTCACCTTTTTGCTGGTGGCTTCAGCGGCAACCGCTTTCACGCCGTTTTCGCAAAATTCAAAGGTGGAATGGGCATCGGGATCGGGCCAGGCGCAGCCCGGGCAATCAAAGCCCTCGGCCTGATTGGATTTAAGCAGCAAAGCAGTCCCTTCAGTCAGTATTCTCTGCTGGCGCAGGCTCTGCATGGAAGCGCGCAGGGCACCCCAACCCCCCGCCGGTTGGTGATAAGGATGAAATTTCAGTTCGGCCATTTTTCTCTCCTTGCAACAGTAACCCCGGCGAGGGGCTGATTTCAGACTAGCAGCAGCATCGTGCAGGCTCAAGGTGAAGCACGCTGGTAATGCGATGAATCTCCATCAGGATGACAGCCCTGCGTCCTGAGCCGCCAGTATGCCAATAGCTGACCAGTCGCGAGGGGTGCCGCCCTCAGCGGCAAGGCGAATGAAGCGATCGTGCAGCAGACTTGCCAGAGGCAGGGGGACGTTCAACTCTTCTGCAGCCGCCTGCACCAAACGCATATCCTTTTGCCCCAGAGGCGCGGCAAAGCCGGGCGGCGTGAATTTCCGGTCGGCGATCAGTCCCCCATAATTTTTATAGAGAGGCACATTGAAGAGGCTGGAGGTCAGCAGTTCCAGATAGGCATGACGATCCACGCCGCCTTTTTCCACCAGTGCCATAGCTTCACCCAGAGATTCAATGACAGCGGCAATCAGAAAGTTACCACTGAGTTTGACCAGATTGGCTTTTTCTGGCGCCTCGGCCACCACGAAACTGTGTTGGCCTATGTGCGTAAAAAGCGGCTGAAGACGCTCAATGGTTGTTGGTTTGCCGGCTACTGCCAAATAGAGTTTGCCCGCCGCTGCTGCATCGGGTCTGCCGAAAACCGGTGCTGCCACATATTCCTGTCCGGCACGGGTATGGGCCTCGGCCAGTTGCGCTGAAAGGGCGACACTGATGGTGCTGCAGGAAACATGCACGGCACCGGGCCGCATCTGTGCCAGCAAGCCGTCTTCTTCCATCACCAGCGCATTCACAGCGCGATCATCGGCAAGCATGGTGAAGATCACGTCGGCATCGGCAAAATCGCCTAGAGACTGGGCAGCCTTTGCTCCCAGGTCAATCAGGTCCTGCATTTTTTCCGGGGAACGGTTGAATACGGTGAGAGGCTGGCCGGAAGCCTGCAGCCGGGCCGCCATACCTGAACCCATCTGCCCTAATCCTATGAAGCCAATTTTCATGAACTACTCCTTGTCAGGGAACATTACATACCGGACGGTTGGTTCTAACCTTAGTCAGAAATCGGTTTTCCGTCAAGAAAGCCGGATTTGCTGCAAAATTGTCGTAGAAATACCTTGCATGTATAAAGAATAGTCCCTATGCTCAGCACTGGACACGTGGTCCGAATTTACGCAATAGGAAGTGCATCAAATGGCAACAGGTACAGTAAAGTGGTTCAACGATAGTAAAGGTTTCGGTTTCATCACTCCTGAAGACGGTAAGGAAGATGTATTCGTCCATCATTCCGCCATTCAGGGCAGCGGCTTCAAGACCCTGGCAGAAGGCGCACGTGTATCGTTCAACAGTGTTCGCGGCCCCAAAGGCATGCAGGCTGAGGACG
>NZ_JBYCKQ010000044.1:0-43981 GCF_057473465.1 Acidithiobacillus sp. TH-A117 | reverse complement strand
CTATGCCAACTGTTCGTGTTAAAGAAAATGAACCTTTCGAAGTGGCGCTGCGGCGCTTCAAACGCTCCTGTGAAAAGGCCGGAGTCCTGACGGAAGTGCGTCGTCGTGAGTTTTATGAAAAGCCCACGGAAGAACGCAAGCGCAAGGCTGCTGCCGCCCGCAAGCGTGCGTTGAAGCGGATGCGCCGTCAGTCCATGCGTCTGGTGCGGATGTACTGATCATGTCTTTACGCGAACGTCTTCAGGAGGATATGAAGGCGGCGATGCGCGCGCGTGAGTCCGAGCGGCTGACGACTATTCGCATGCTTCAGGCAGCCATCAAACAGCGTGAGGTGGATGAGCGTCGCACCCTGGAGGAAGCGGAAATCTTGAGTATTGTCGAAAAACTGATCAAGCAGCGCAAAGACTCTGCCACTCAGTTCAGGGCGGGTCAGCGTCCCGATCTGGCCGACAAGGAAGAAGCGGAGATTGTCATGCTCACGGCCTATTTGCCCGAGCCCCTGAGTATGGAAGCGCTGGATGCCCTCATTGCCGAAAGCATTTCCCAACTGGAAGCAGCTGGACCCAAGGATATGGGTAAGGTGCTCAATGCCCTGCGTCCGCAATTGCTGGGCAAAGCAGACATGGCGCTGGTTGCCGATAAAGTGAAGGCGCGTCTGAATAACGGATGACAGCCGTTGCGGCTTTGACCGGAAACGCTCCCTGGCTGGACAGCTTTGCCAGAGTCCTTGACCTGGAAGACATTCGCGCCGCATGGGGTGCCCGCTGTGCCCATCCTTATGGGCAAGATTATGTAAAAAACCTGCATCCCTGGGTAGCGCTGACCGAAATCCATCAGCGTCACCATCTCGCCCAATGCCTGCAACAACGCGCTGTGGCGGGTTCAACTCTGCCTGTCATGACTCTGCCGGAAATCCGCGCATCGCTGGATCTGGTCGAGCGTCCCGGGGCGGTCCTCGCTGGCCGGCAATTGCTGCAGGTGAGTCAGGTTTTGCTGGGACAGAAGCACTATGCTGTCGTCTTGCGCGAAATCGATGACGCTCTCACCGAATGGGCGGCCGATATTGACCCTCCCCCGTCATTGCTGCGCCGTCTGCAGCAGTCCCTCGATGAGGAAGGGGAGCTTCTGGATACGGCCAGCACCGAACTACAGGCACTACGCCGGCAGTTGCGCCAGGGCCGCCATGACATTCAACGGTTTTTACAGGGTTTTTTGCGCAATCCTGATTGGCAGGATTACTGGCAGGAGCAGCTGATTGTTCTGCGCAATGATCGTTATGTGCTGCCCCTGAAAGCCAGCCACAAAGGGCGGATCAAGGCCATTGTCCATGACCGCTCGGCCAGTGGCGAAACTCTTTTTGTAGAACCCTTGACGGCGGTAGATCTCAATAATCAACTGGTGCAGGACCGCCAGGCCGAACGTCAGGAACAGGAAAAAGTACTCCGGATCTTGAGTGCGGCGGTCGGACTGGAGGCGGCGAATATCCGCCGTGCTGTCCAACAGTTGGGAAAGCTGGATGGGGTCCGGGCAGGGCTGGAGCTGGGGAAAGCCTATCAGGGCGTTCTGGTGCCGGTGGACAAACATCCCTTTTTTGCCTTGCACAAGCTGCGGCATCCGCTTTTATGCCTGCAGCATCCCGGACTGGTAGTAGGTAATTCCCTGGCGCTGGGAGAGGAGCATCAGCAGTTGGTCATTACCGGACCCAATACCGGCGGCAAGACGGCATTACTCAAGGCGCTGGGTTTGAATCACCTGATGGCCTATCTGGGTTTGCCGGTGGCTGCCGAAGGCCAGCTGGGTTATTTCCGCCAGGGTTTTGCGGTGATTGGTGACGCCCAGGATATTCATGCCGATCTGTCCACTTTCTCGGCCCAGGTCAGTCGCTTGCAGGTCGTGCTCGAGCAGGCCGACGCCCATAGTCTGGTGCTGCTGGATGAGTTGGGTAATGGTACCGACCCTCGTGAGGGCGGCGCTCTGGCCCAGGCGGTGGCAGAGGAACTGCTGGCGGCCAAAGCCTGCACGATGTTGACCAGTCACCTGGAAGTCATGAAACGCTATGCCCTGGGTCGCCCGGGGGTGGCCTTGGCCGGCATGGGTTTTGATGCGGAAACACTGACGCCGACCTATCGTCTGCAATGGGGCGTGGGCGGCGCCAGTCAGGGGCTGACCATCGCCCGGCGCATCGGTATGCCCGAGCCGCTCATGCGTCGCGCGGAAGCCCTGTATGCCGATGATCGCGAGGACTGGGAACGCTGGGAAGCACAGCGGGAAGGGTTGCTGCGCGCCGCGCAACAGGCCATGGATGAAGCGACGCTGGCGCGGATGGAAGCGGACAAATCGGCGAAGCGTTTGCAACGGGAACTGGAGACGGCCCGTCAGGAACGCGAGCGCGCCGCAGAGGAAGCGCGCAGCGAGTGGCAGCGCTTACTCGAAAATGCCCGCAGTGAAGTCCGTAAAACCATTGCGGCGCTCAAAACCGGGCGGGACACTCAGGCGGCCAGTGCGGCATTGGAACAGGCAGGGGCGCCTTTCCGGCCCGTGCAGGATGCCGCCCCAGCTTTGCCGGAAGTGGGGAGCAGGGGGTTGTTTTTGCCCCTGCGTCAGGTTACCCAGATCACGCGCGTGGACGCGCTGCGTCAGCGTCTGCAAATTCAGTTGCGTGGCAAGCAGTTGTGGATCCCGGTGGCGCAGTTTCGTGCCGATGCGGCGCTGGAAATGCCCAAGGATAAGGGCAGTACTCAGTATGCTTCTCCGGAAAACCATCCCTGGCGTCTCGACCTGCGCGGCCAGCTGCGCGACGATGCCTGGCAGGCTTTGTGCCGTCATGTGGACGGCGCTATGGCTTCCGGTCGGCAACAGGTAGAGGTGCTCCATGGTAAAGGTAATGGGGTGCTGGCAGAAATGGTGCGGGAATTTGCCCGGCAGGATCCCCGGGTGACCCAGTGGCGCATGGCCCGTCCCGAGCAGGGCGGTGGTGGCGTCAGTGAATTGGAGTTGCGCTGAATCATGGTGAAATTTTCGCCAGCATTTATTGATGCCTTGCTGGAGCGCACCGATCTGGTCCGGTTGGTGGAAGGGCGGGTTCCACTGAAAAAGAAAGGCAAGGATTTCTGGGCCTGTTGCCCTTTTCATCAGGAAAAGAGCCCCTCGTTTTCGGTAAGTCCGGAAAAGCAGATTTATTACTGCTTTGGCTGTCACGCCCATGGGAATGCCATTGGTTTTCTGATGGCCCATGACCGCCTGTCTTTCCCGGAAGCGGTGACCCTGCTGGCGGAAGATGCAGGCATGGCTTTGCCCACGGAGCTTGCCGGTCAGACGCATCAGGAAGATTTCCGTCCCTTTAGACAGATTCTGGAAAAAGCGGTCAAACTGTACCGGGGCGCCCTCAGCGAAAATCCGGTGGCCCAGCAATACTGGCAGAGTCGTGGCCTTCATCCGGACACGATCGACCGTTTTGAGTTGGGTTATGCGCCGCCCGCCGCCAGTTTTCTCAGTCAGCAACTGGGCCTGGACGACAATACCCGAAAGGCATTGATCGGCGCGGGCCTGGTCAGTAGCCGCGAGGACCATTCGGTATATGATCGCTTTCGCGAGAGAGTGATTTTTCCGATTCGCGATGGGCGTGGTCAATTGGTCGGCCTGGGCGGACGTAGTCTCGATGGCCGCGAACCCAAGTATTTGAATTCTCCCGAAGGTCCCTTATATCACAAGGGTCAGGTGCTTTACGGGCTGCATCAGGCCCGGGAGGGCTTGCGCCGGACGGGGCGGGCTCTCCTGGTGGAAGGTTATCTGGATGTCATCACCCTGCATCAGGCCGGTCTGGATTATGCGGTGGCTGTCAGCGGTACCGCTCTCGGTGAAAGTCAGTTGCAGATGTTGTTTCGCGCGGCGCCCGAAGTCCTGCTCTGTTTTGATGGCGATGGGGCGGGGCGCAAGGCGGCCTGGCGGGCGGTACAAATAGCACCCGAGCTGTTGCGTGAAGGGCGTTTGCTGCGGGTACTGTTTCTGCCCGATGGTCAGGACCCGGATTCATTGGTGCGCGGGCAGGGCGGGGCGGCGCTGGAAGCCCTGTTGCCGACCGCGCGTCCAGCTATCGACTATTATCTGGACGAGCTGCAGCGCCGCTACAATATTGCTGCGGAAGATGAGAAAGCCCAGTTTCTGCGTGAAGCCCGGGCATTTTTGCAGCGGGTCAATGATACGACGCTGCGGGAAGTTTACCTGCACAAGCTGCAGGATTTGTGTGGCATGGCCCTAGCCATACCCGTAAAAAGGCGTGGTCGGGAGTCTGCGCTTGCGCCGGCGCGCGGGGTAAAGGCGCGCGGCAAGGCGGGGCCTTCTCTTTTCAAAAATGCCTTGCGTCTGCTTTTGAACCATCCGGAAGATCCTGCCTGGCAGGAACTGGAAAAAACATTGCTCCCTTTTGCCGCAGACCCGATGGCAAAAAATCTGGACGCGACCCTTGATATTTTGGCCAACATGACCCATCTAGGTTCTCACGAGCTCTTGGCGAGATTGGCAGGCTCTGATCTGTCCGAGGTTTGTTATGCCTTGGTCATGGATGCGGATGCCGAGAGTCAGGAGGGCGCGTTGATGCGTAACGAGATATCGGGGTGTGTGCAAAGGGTCAATCAACGACTGATCAAGGCGCGAATAGATTATATGGCATCTACGGCGGATCGTTCGGGATTGGGGGCATTGACCGAGCAGGAGAGGGCCGAAATGGTGCAGTTGACCCGGCGTGGTCGGCGCAAGCCTTCAGAATCATAAAGTATCCAATGGGCAGGATGAATACCTGATGCAGAATTCCGGCTTTTCATCCAGGGGTTTTTTCTTATATAATGTGCGGCTTTCCGCGAGTGCAGGATAGTTATGAGAGACGGTGAGAGTGTAGTGGACAATGAGTCTCAGCGGTCTGAGCTGAAGCGCCTTATTGCGCGCGGAAAAGAGCAGGGATACCTGACTTACGGGGAAATCAACGATCATCTGCCGGAAGAAGTGTTTGATCCTGAGCAGATGGAAAATGTCATCTCCATGATCAATGACATGGGCATTGATGTATTTGAAGAGGCTCCCGATGGTGACACCCTGCTGGATGCTGAGGGCAATGTCGGCGTAGCTGCCCAGGAAGCTGAAGAAGCCGCCGAGGAAGCCCTTGCGGTGGTCGAGGCGGATATTGGTCGCACCAGTGATCCGGTCCGCATGTACATGCGCGAGATGGGCACCGTCGAGCTGCTGACCCGGGAAGGTGAAATCGAAATCGCCCGGCGGATTGAAGATGGCCTCATGCAGGTTCTGCGTGCTGTTTCCACCTGTCCGACGACCATCTCCCTGCTGCTGGATGCTGCGGATCGGGTGGAGCGCGGCGAAATGCGTCTGGATGAAGTCGTGGATGCCTTCATCGATCCCAATGCCCTGGAAGCCGAAGCCGTTAGTGAAGATGACGAGGCGGTCCTGCTGGAAGGAGAAGATGCGGCAGACTCTGACGACGATGAGGACGAAGACGGTGAAGAAACCCTCGAAGCCGACAAAGGGCCGCAACTCGAAGAAGCTCTGGAGCGCTTTGCCGTTATTCGTGAAGCCTATCTGAATCTGTTGACCAGTCATGCCGAAGGTGAAATGCATGACGCCAGCTATCAGGAAAAAAGACGCGAACTTGCGGATCGTTTTCTGGAGATCAAGCTCAATGGCCGGCAGATTGATGTCATGGCCGATGCTCTGCGCTCATTGACTGAAGAAGTGCGGCAATGTGAGCGTGAGCTCATGGAAATCTGCATCGAGCGGGCTCGCTTTCCCCGGAAGGAGTTTGTCCGCAGTTATCCTGGGCATGAAAGCGACCTGGGCTGGATTGATCAGCAGATCAATGGTGGCTATGCCTACAGCGCACGACTGGTGGAGTATCGCGATGACATTCTCGCCATCATGAAGCGGCTGGCGGAAATTGAAAGACGGGCGGGCTTGCCGGTGGCGGAAATCAAGGAAGCCAGTCGCCTCATGTCCATCGGTGAAGCCAAAGCCCGGCGTGCCAAAAAGGAAATGGTCGAAGCCAACCTGCGCCTGGTGATTTCCATCGCCAAAAAATATACCAATCGCGGCCTGCAGTTTCTGGATCTGATTCAGGAAGGCAATATCGGTTTGATGAAGGCGGTGGACAAGTTCGAATACCGGCGGGGTTACAAGTTTTCGACTTATGCCACCTGGTGGATCCGCCAGGCTATTACCCGCAGTATTGCCGATCAGGCACGGACCATTCGCATTCCGGTGCATATGATTGAAACCATCAACAAGCTGAACCGGATCAGTCGGCAGATGCTGCAGGAAATGGGTCGTGAGCCGTCTCCGGAAGAGTTGGCGGAGCGCATGGAAATGCCCGAAGACAAAATTCGCAAAGTGCTGAAAATTGCCAAGGAGCCGATTTCCATGGAAACCCCCATCGGGGATGATGAAGATTCGCATCTGGGGGATTTTATTGAAGACCGGAATGTCACCGCTCCGGCGGATTCGGCCGTCAATGCGGCGATCCGGGAAGTGGTCGAAGAGCTGTTGGACAATGGCCTGACTGCCCGTGAAGCCAAGGTGTTGCGGATGCGCTTCGGCATCGGCATGAATACCGACCACACCCTGGAAGAGGTCGGCAAGCAGTTTGACGTGACCCGTGAACGTATCCGTCAGATTGAAGCCAAGGCTTTGCGGAAGCTGCGTCACCCATCACGCTCCGAGCGTTTGCGCAGTTTTGTGGATGGCGAAGTTACCATTCCTTCCTAGGGCAAAAATGTGTTAAAAATGCGGGCGCGAAAATGGTTCGCGCCCTTTCTTCAGGGCCTGTAGCTCAGTTGGTTAGAGCAGGGGACTCATAATCCCTTGGTCCACGGTTCGAGTCCGTGCGGGCCCACCATATAAAACAAGCAGTTAATAAATGACGGTTGACAATCCCCTGCTCCTCAGGTACAGATTCAGTACAGTGCTGAATTTGGACAGGGGAGTTTTGTCTTATGGCTACCATCGTCAAGAACCCGGCAGGTACCTGGAAAGCGGTCATTCGCAAGCAGGGCTGGCCGACCACCGCCAAAACCTTTCGCACACGACGGGATGCCGAGGATTGGGCGCGGCAGTCCGAAGATGAAATGGTCCGGGGGGTCTATATCCGCCGGTCCACCAGTCAGAAGCTTACCGTGGGCATCGCCCTCGACCGCTACCTGCGGGAGGTTACCCCAACCAAAAAAGAGGGTGACTCTCAAAAGCGCGACCACACCAGCGCCAAGGTCGTACGCCAGCGCTTAGGGGCATATGCCCTGGTGGCCTTATCTCCGGAGATCATTGGCCGCTATCGGGATGAGCGCCTGGCCGAAGGGCGGGCGAATGATACCGTGCGTTTGGAACTCGCTTTGATTTCCCATCTGTTTACCGTGTCCATCCGCGAATGGGGTGTCGGCTTACCCGGCAATCCCGCCCTCGCCGTCCGCAAGCCCAAAGGCCGTAGCCGAGACCGCCGCTTGCACGGAGACGATGAAGCGGCACGCCTTCTGCAAACGGTGCGTGCTCATAGTAATCCCATTCTGGCCTGGGCCACCGAACTGGCCATAGAAACCGCCGCTCGCGTAGAAGAAATCCTGTCGCTTGAACTCCGGGACGTGCATCTGGACCGGCGCATCATGGTGCTTCGGGATACCAAAAATGAGGACACCCGGGGTGTGCCCCTCACGGCCCGCGCCACGGAAATTTTGCAGGAAGCCATAGCCACCTATCCTCGGGATGACTCTCCTCTGATATTCCCCGGTAATCCCGGTCGGGATGGGGTGCGACGTCCCTACCGCATGGGTAAGGTCTGGAGAAACGCCTTGCAGCGCGCGAATATTCAAGGCTTGCGTTTTCACGACCTGCGCCATGAGGCGACCAGCCGATTCGTCGAGAAAGGGCTCTCTGACACCAAAGTGCGTACTATCACGGGCCACAAATCCCCCCAGATGCTCGCCAGGTATGCCCATTTGCGGGCGGAAGACTTGGTGGCGGAGCTGGACGATAGGCAGGGATATCGCACGGTGTCTGCACCCATTCGGCAAAAAACCCCTCCCCAAGCTACAGCAAGAACGGCGAAAATTGTGCCTTTCCGTCCCCTACGGGCAAAATAGAGCCAGTGTGACTGGCTCCAGGCGGTTTTGGGGGGGGCTTAGGATATGAATCTGAAGGTGGCCGCGATGAATAGATATCCCCTATGCTGAGGCAGTGGCGACGTTTTAATTCAGGTCGCTCGACGTTTTCTCGCCGGACCTTGTCTTTGGGCATTATGTCGGGAGTCAAGCCGATTGTCATATACGGGATGTGGGGGCATCGGAAGGTCAGCAACCCCAGTATCACAATAAAGGCCGAGGCCGATGCGCTCTGGCAATCTGCTGCTTAGCCGCCAGCAAGGCCGGGTGACTTATCCCCACCCAGTTCCAGAGATTCGCCAGAAAAACTAAGGAAAGGGCAAAGAAGGCGCCGGCGATTATCGCGGATATAAGGCCAGATAGTGACCACAGATCGTTGTCTGGTTGTTGGCGATGTTTCCACCAGGCATAGAGGGTGACCGCGAGAGCCATCAGGGAAATGGCCAGCAGTAGGAAGCCGACCAGGAGATGCTGCAGGGCATCCATATACGCAATTTGCGCGAGTTGGGGGGAGATTGGCATGTGCAGGGTCCTCAAAGAGTATTGATGAAGTGGGGGAACGGTTGAAACCGCAGGCCGGGCTATCCAGAGATTCCAAGGAACACCCGCCTGCACATGGACGTTACAAATCCGCGAGTAAAAATCGGGGAACCAGATCGGGTCGGCGCTTTAAAGCCTGCATCCGTTCCTGCTGGTCCGTTGGGTTCTCCCAGAGCCGCTTTTGCCCCTCCACCTTGTTTTGGAGTGCGGTGGTATCCAACCGGCAATAGAGAAATTCCTTTTTCTGCGTGACGGCCACCAGGAGGAACTCCTCCTCCGGGAGATTGTTCGGGTTGAGCCGTTTTCGCAGTGTCTCTGGCAGGCGATGGATATCCTTCACGGTCACATTGAAGGCTGTGAGCAGGGCCGCCAGGTTGTGTCGTGGCACAAACCCAAAGAAACGCCAGGGCCCCTCGGGCGCAATGCAATAGCTGCACCCATCTTCCGCAAAGGTCCATTGTTGGAAGTGTTGCTTCCGAAAGGCTGCGAGGTCTTGCTGATGAATATAGTGGGTCAGACGGTCTTCATAACGGTGAATAGACTGCATAGGAGTGTTCCTTTGGTTACATGCGATATTGCACATAACCAGATTACCACACGCAAATATGGGGTTATTTTTTGCAGGTGGAGAGTGCTGGCCATCGCTTTGGTCGTCATCAGATGGAACGGAATTTCTTGCGGACGGGGCAGAGTGCGGTGTTCAGTCAGGAGTGTGGGCGGAAGCGCCAAGGAAAAATGGGCAAGATTATCCGCTTTGAGATGCAAGCACGGATCGAATTGAGGCGATTAGGGCCGGGACAAAAATGATCCCGGCGGAAAAAACGCGAAATTAGCCACTTTATGAAACCAAAATGACCAAATTCCAGCTTTATTATGAGCGATAGGATGATGTCACATGGAGTTATTGGTTATGCACCTCCATAGCTCACTTTCCGCCCCCTTACTTCGTGTTACTCCATTTCAGAGAGGCGACAACTACCCTGACACCGGGGGGTAGGCGAATGCACTAAAGTGGTGCAATTGGATTCTAAAAAGGTGATTCTGCACCACAAGCTGGCACCAAATGAAATTTAACCCAATGAGAAACAATATGTTGAATATGGTATGATTTTTGCTATGTAGCATTGGATTTTAATAAAGGAGATAAACAATGTACGCCAATAAACAAATTTTGAATAACAAAAATAAATCCTCTAGCATTGTTCTAAGCAGTGTATTCATAGCAGTATGGTACACTTGTTATTCTGTTCCTATTGCACATGCATCAACTGTATCTGAAGTTCCTAAAAATGATAAAATAGTTAAGCTTAAAGAAATAAAGAAAAAATATAAAAAATTAATAATTGGCGAAAAAAATATAGCTTCTGCAATGTCAATAATCACCCCCGAAGAGCTTAAACATGCTAGTTCATCTCAATCAATCTATAGCATGCTTCGATTAACTCCATCAGTAAACGAATATCAACAAAATATAGGTCCTGGTACACCTACATTAACAGTGCGGGGTGTAAGAATGAGTCAACTCGCGCAAACCTTAGATGGTATCCCTATGATTAGTTTACTTCACGGTGGACAGGGTGCTTATATAAATAATCAGGACAATAATGTAGGGTCTATAGTTTCTATGGGACAAATTGAAGGTATTCATGTTTATCCTGGAGTTGCTCCTCCAGATCGAGCCGGTTTTGCAACCGTAGGTGGAACCGTTTCGTACACGACAAAAATGCCAACCAATAAATTCTATGCTAAAGTTTTTACAAAGATTGGTTCATTTTCTACCGATAACTATGGATTTGAGGTGAATTCAGGCAAAATTAAACATAGTGATGGTTTAAGGACATTTGTTCGTCTAAGCCAGACACAAACGGATGGTTACATACAAAACACTCCAGCAAGATATACGGATTTCTTATTCAGCGCAATAAAACCATATGATTATGGATTATCTAAAATTACAGGGACGGTAATATATAACCAAGGAAGCGGATACATGTTGACGGAAACTACACCGATAGAACAGCTCGATAAATACGGGATATTTTTCAACTATCCTTTATCTGAAGCTAGTAATTATCAAGACAATTCCTATCTTACTGCCATCCTGGGCGATCAGGCATATATTAATAGTCATCTTGTATTGTCCGGTAAATTGTTTTACATTGGAAAATCAAATAAATTTGAAGGATATACTAATCCAAATTATATTAATTCCACATATCCTTATCAAGTCAATTTTAACTCTCCGTATTTTGCGTACGGACCTATAGGCAATGACTATGGGAATAATAACAATATAAGTTACATGCCAGAGAAAGTTTTTGGCAGTTACCATGCCGGTGAAGCTGCAGAAATACAATATAACCATACAAGAACAATTGGCATAGCACCTAGAGCCAATATTTTCTTACCACATAATGCGATTACCGTTGGAGCACTTTTTGCAAGAGAAACAACTGGAGACAACAATGCTACTTACTTTTATGGTAATTTAAACATGCCTCAAGTAAACGGTTATAACGCTTTAAGTTATGGAAGATAGAAAAAAGGACCGTCTACAGTGGATATTTCCAGGACAAAATTTCTCTTTTGGACAATACTTTGCATATTCAACCCGGTGTTACAGTGACAGGTGTCAGCACATCAAACTATGTTCCGAGCAATATCTATAACTCGCCTGCACATCCGTATACTTTGAGCAACTTCGACAAGGATATCTTGCCTTATATAGGTATATCCTATGATATAACACCAAATTATATTGTTTATGCTAGTTACGGTAAAGGTGCGAGGTTTGCGCCAGTTCAAGACTATGTTCTTGGCTCTTCTGGTAGTACCACTGTCGCTCCAGGCCCTGAAACAGTAAATGCGTATGAAGCTGGTATAAGATACCTTGGGAAACATTTATATATAAACTTTGATGGCTTTCTTCAAAACATGCATGGTATGTTCTCATTCTATACTGACTACCTTACTAATTATTCTATATATGCAAATGTTGGTGAAGAGCAAATGAAAGGACTTGAACTTTCTGGCAAATACCAAATTTCTCCTGAAATAACTTTCTTTGGTAATGCCTCATATACTGACGCTCGATATATGAATTCCTTTTCAGCGAGTGATACTCCTTTTGAAGGCCAATATGGATATGTTTTTGCTGGCGATCCTTTAGCCGCAGTTCCTAATTGGTTGGCTACACTTGGATTACGATTGCATGTATCCCATTTGCATGCGCAACTTTATGGTACATATACTGGGCCGCAACCTACCACTTATGACTTGCCGCCAACTGAAAAAGAACTTGTTCTTCAAGATGCGACAGTTCCCACGGATTCTGTTAAAGTTCCTCCGTATTTTCTATTGAACTTGAGTGCTAATTATAAAATCCCCATCAATAAGGGTTTTATTAAAAGCTTAACAGTGAGTCTTAACATAGATAATCTGCTTGACAATCATTATTATGTTCATACGGCGCAGGTTTACAAGCAGTATGGATTTACAGCTGTCGGACAACAATACAACTCAGCTTATCCTGGTGAGCCACGTTTTATTGAACTTGGATTATCAGCTAAGTTTGCTTGATGATGAGTTTACTCTTATTTGGTTTGTCATCTGATCAAGTGTTCATGAAAGTGAGAAAATACTTCCTCACTGTGGTAAATCCTGAGCCTAACGGTCAGCGGCGACGCTGACCGTATGCGTCCTCCGGTATCGGCGATTTCGTTGAAGCAAGTCAAACAGACTGTGAGTATCTGGCAGTGCTGATCCAGCGTGTTGCATGCCCAGTTTTCTATGGCCGGGCCGGTAAATCCCGCAATGCTGGAGAATCGGGCGTAGAGAGGATGCCCCTGATTATCGATCGAGAACGCCGCCACAAAGGTAATTTTGCTTTCGGAACCGGGTCTGTGTTTACCCAGGGCGCGTTCTCCGTCCAGATAGGCATCATCGTCAGTACCGCCCTCTGCAGCATATAAGGGCTTCGCTTTTTGCATGGAGGCATGTGTTTATGATGAATACACCAGACTGTAGGATAGCTGACCCAGCGTTGACGTTTCAACGCCAGGGCAGACACGCCGGTTTTCGCCTGACTGGTCAGATAAATAACCAGAAACCATGTGTCAAGGGGGAGGGGAAGGCATGTTCTCTGAACCGGTGTTGCGGCAATCAAGGAAGTATGTTGCCGACACTGGCTGCACTGAAAGGTTTTGCGCGCGCCGCCTTTCAGCGCGAAGTGCCGGATACTTCCACGCTGGTGGCAGTAGAAACCCTTCGGCCAGCGCGTTGCTTCCAGCGCCTGGGCAAATTGTTACTCTGTGCTAAAACGCTGCAGGCAATCGCGAAGCGACAAGCCTTCATGAAACTGCACACGATTCATAGAGATGGGACACCTCAAGTACATCGAAATCAGTGGAGTATATCAGAGCTGGGAGCTGTATGAAAAAAAGATTAAATATATTCCAATCAGGATATAGTATGCATTTAATTAACCTGTTGAGGTTTATATGCTGTTTATCCTTGCGCGTGCGAGCTAGTGAGCCAATATACCATGAATGTTTTCAGTATAAACAAACAACTCATTAATCAATTTTGTATTTTTATTCTTTTGGTAGCTGTAGAGCTTGTATTCACCGCTTCTGCGATGACATTAAAAACAGTTACTGGGACTGGAGACTCTCCTCCTATGAATATAAACTCTCTTCTACCAATTGTTAATAATGATTCATTAGCCGATTTTCAAGTTGACCAGCTACTTTTTGCTTATGCTATATGGGTTAACAATGATTTATCTATTGACTGGGGCAAGTCATTAGCTAAGAGTATTAAATTTTCCGATAAAAATACTGTTGTTTCCATAAAGCTAAAAAAATGGCGATGGTCTAATGGTCGTATAGTTACCGCCAATGATTTAGTATATAGCTTGAGTCTTATCAAAAATTATGGTGAGAGGTATCCGAATTATGGTATGGGTGGTATACCTTATATTATTAAAAAAACATCGATTGTTAACGAACATAAGGTGGTCTTGTATCTCGCACATTCTGTGAATCCGGTATGGTTTGAGCTTAACGGTATAAGTCAGCTTGTTCCACTACCAGCATTTATGATGAAAAAATACTCTTTAAAATATATATATGATAATCAGACGAATAAATATTTGGTACGTTACACCGATGGACCATATATGTTAAGTGGTTACAAGGCGGGAAGATATGTCAGTTTTGTTAGAAATAAAGAATATTCTGGCCCTTTAGTGGTGCCAAATAAAATAATATTTTACATGTTTCCTTCTGAAGGTGCTGAGTTCTGGTCTCTTAAGTCTGGAGTTATTAACCTTGGTAATGTTCCACATTTTCTACTCCCAGCTAAAAATTTAGTTAACAAGTTGAGATCCTGTTATACTAATGGTGGATATGGTATTAATTATGCGCCATTAAATTTTCACAATAAATCAGTAAGTTTTTTCCATTCTCTTGCTGTACGCAAGGCTCTTGAGGTGGCTATTAACCAAAAACAAATAATAACGATTGCATATCATGGTCTTGGAGTAGCTAGTTATTCTCCTGTGCCGGTATATCCTTCAACCTTTCTTTCACCTAAGATGAAGTGGGAAGACACTCATCCGGATTCAGTGTTTAATATTAGGCTCGCGGATAGATTTCTTTCCGATAGTGGTTGGGTGCTGAACAGTAATAATATTCGAGAGAAAAACGGTAAGCTACTGAAATTTGACTTGATGGTATCATCGGCTAGCAGAACAGACCGTATTGTTGCTGAGTTACTACAAGCGAGTTGGCGAAAAATAGGAGTATTAATACATATTAAGCTTGTTCCTTTCAATGTTGAGCTCAGTAAGCTAGAGAATCCTAATGGCTGGCAAGCGGCAATAATACCCTGGATTTATAGCCCTGATTACTACCCATCTGGTGATGGACTTTTTAATAGTGGAGGTGGAACAAACTATGGAGGCTTTTCTAACCCTATATTAGATCGTTTCATTGAGCTTACTGCTATCCGGCCAGGTAATGAATATTTATATAAATATCAAGACTATGCTGCCAATGTTCTTCCTGTTTTGTTTTTACCTATGCCTAAATACCTTGTTAAATATGACTCTGGATTTGGTCTAAAAAGAGTAAATACGGCTTTAAGTCTGGTTCATTGTGACGGTTAATATTTCCTATTAGAGGGCTGGGTATTTTAAGCTCGCATGTAGGAGCAGTATGAGCTTGCTGTTTTCGCTTTACCTAGCTTTCGGCAGATGGGTTGATAAGGATTAGAGGTCTGAATCATCCGTTGATGCAGGACGAAATGGGCCATTGCGGTGAAGCGTGCCTCTGGAGGACGCCAGCATCGCAGTGTTCGGCGACGTGGATATGCCGGTGCCACTGTCGCAATGGAAGGTTGAGGCATCCGCTGGCAGGGGCGAGCGCTGGGTAATGGTGCAGCCCATCCATTGCCGTCCAGCAGGATGGCACGCGCGTTCCGGTGATTGTGCATCCTTTCAAACGCTTTATACATCCTTTTCATCTATATCCATTTTAAATAACGGTGTAATTCGCGCTGCCAGCGCTGTTTCCAAGGCGTACCCGTAACACAGTAAAAGTGACTCAGTTCCAGGGCCCGCGAAAAACGTTGCACCGACCGGCAGTCCCTGTATATGTCCGGTGGGCACCGTCAAACTTGGCGTACCCGCCACGGCTGCGAGCGTACTACTTCCACCGGTGTGGTGGTCACCAGTAAGCAAATCAATTAACCCACTTGGATTATTGGAGGGTGCGACACAGGCTGCCAATTGATTTTTATAGAGCATGTAATCCAACCCCTCTGTCCATGCCAAACGTTTACACAAGCGCTTGGCATCAAGATACCTTTTCTCACCAAGTCCACCTCTGTCCGCAGCAAGCTCCAGATATTCCTGCCCAAACCACGGCATTACCGATCCCGAATTTTTTGAGTTCGAGGCAATCAGTGCTTCAAGTGAGTGCGGTACATCTTTTGAACGAAGACCATTCAAGTAATGATTGATGCCGTATTTAAATTCATAGAGTAGAACCTCCAACTCCGCCTGGCCAAGTTCCGCCATGTCTGGAAGTCGAATGCCCTCAACCAGGGTAACTCCGAAATCTCGCAATGCATCCAGAGCTTTTTCAAAAATAGGTATGGCGTCACGATGCAGCTCAAACTGATTCCTCAACACTCCAACCCGTGTACCTTTCAGCCTATTCGTATCGGAAAAGATCACCGGGTCCCTGTTACACGCCACATCCTTTCTCAATACCTGATAGAGCAAAGCACAATCCTGAACTGTTCTCGCTATAGGTCCAGCGGTATCCTGACTGTGGGCTAAAGGCACGACACCGACAGTGCTTATTTCACCCAAACCGGGCTTCAGACCCACAAGGCCGCAAGCCGCAGCGGGACTGAGGATGGAGCCATCCGTCTCTGTTCCAACGGCAACCGTACACAGGCTGGCGGCGACAGCTGAGGCAGATCCCGAACTGGAACCAGAAGCGCTACGAGTCAGCATATAAGGATTACGGGTCAGCCCACCCCGACTACTCCAACCACTAGTGCTCCAGGGACTACGGAAATTCGCCCATTCACTGAGGTTGGTTTTGCCAAGTATTATCGCTCCCGCGTCCCGCAAACGCTGAATCAGAACAGCGTCTCGATCGGGGCGATTATCCAGCAATGCCAAGGAGCCGGCACTGGTGATCATGCCATCACCGGTTTCAATGTTATCTTTAACTAAAATGGGAATGCCATGCAGGGGACCTCTGAGGAGTCCCTTTTTTCGTTCCATATCCCGCGCAACGGCAATAGTCCTGGCCTTCGCATTCATCTCTATGACGCTATTTACGCCCCAGCCATTGCTCGAGCTGTTTGAGTCATGCGCAGCGATGCGCGCAAAATACGCCTCAACCAGATCTAACGATGAGCAAATATTAGAGCTCATCCAGCTTTGAAGAGTAACAATATCCACCTCAGACAAATCCGACAAAATCATTGTAACCTCAGACTTAAAGAGCAGGACGAATTATGAAGACAAAAACCATCTCACACCACGCCACATCGTTGTGAAGATGAGAACACTGCCAGACGGCCCACTTTGCCCTCTAAGGCAGTATCGAGACGAGGAGTCGCGGCTGATCGACGAAATGACCACTCTGATGCTAGCGGATTTTGACGCGGAAACCCGATTTCAGTTGCGGGCCGTGCGTGGTCAGGGAAAGGTCGGTCGTGGACTTGATTTGCTGCACAAAGCAGAAAAAGGGGCGCAAAACAGTCGCTGACATCGCAAATAATGTCAGCGACAATGCGCAAGGTGAGTTCGCTACACCGTAGCTATACTCACTTTTTGGGTGGGGTGGCTACCGGCTGAAAAGTGGCCAGAACCTGACCCTCGGCATCTTTGAACTGGAGTTTGGAGCCCTGCAAGGCATAGCTGCGGGTTTGTTCCAGTGCTTTGGAGAAAGGGCCATCAATGCTGACTCCCACGCAGGCCATACGGGTGGAGATGAGGGCAGGGAATTTCAGTTGCTGATTGGCTCCCAGTACCAGTCCACCGGCAACCCGGTTGCAGCCATCCCAACCGGCAACACGTTGTTCTGTAGGGAGAAAGGTGAGGTAAGGCGCTTTTGCCTCGGAACCTTTGGCGATGCTTTGTCCTGCCAGACTGCTGAGTCGCCACGCATAACTGGCGTAGAGATCCTGGGCAGCACTATGATCGCTGACCTTGTGCAGCAGCCAGAGCTTGCCATCGCCAGTGGAGAGCGCCTTACCGGCACCTGTCAGCGGCGCCAGCGCATTTTCCCGCACCTGGTAGGCTCCGATTTTTTGCTGATTGGCTCCCAGCAGTTCAATCACCTTGCCCGTCTGCCAATGAAACCGTCCGGTGGTTTCAGTGATGCCCTGGCTACGGTCAGCATACTGGGTGGTGAGGAGATACTGCCCGTTGGCTTTAAGGGCGAGGGTGCTGCGGATACCTGGGCAATCCGCACAAGGTAAGTCTCCCGCATAACTACCCTGCCAGTCTAAGGCACTTTGGCTGGTATGTTGATCTGGTGGTGTGGCAGTGTTCATGGGCGGAGTAACCGGCGCACAGGCAGCCAGAAGGCTGATAATGGGCAAAGAAAAGGTGAGTGCCGTGTATTTCATGTCCCCCTCCGAATTTGTATTTCTTATAATTTTACGGGTTTTTCAATTGGAGTGGCAAGTGAGCCAAGAGGCATGATTTTCATGGGCAGCACATCGACCCGGCACACCGACCCGGCACCGGTTTTGTCAGGAGTTTACTGCAACACTCTCACGACACTGCTGCGCCAGCGCTACTAGGGCCATGCGGGCTTCCTGCGCATTGGTGACGGGGTCGGGCAGATCAAAACGCAGTAGCTTGCCGTCGGCGCGCAGATCAAAGCCATCATAATCCATGCCTACCATTTCCACCTCGAAAACATCCAGGGCATATCGATGCCGACAATAGTCGCGCAGGTTATCGCGATGGTCGGCATTCATATGGGCGATAATGCCCTCTTCTGCAGCCAGCAGTGCATCGCTGGGTGGCGGCGCATAATGTTCTGGTCGAACCCAGTGAATTTTGCCAAAGCCGCCAATGTAGCGGATGTTTTCAACAGCGATCCGGTAAAAATAGAAATCATGGGCAGCAAAGTAATCCCGGGCTTGGGGGAGATAGCGCAGATAACGATCAGCAAAAGCGTTTTTGTCCGGTAGCCGGGTGGCGCGACCGGTCAGTGTGACTCTGCCGGCAGCCTGCAGGTCTTCGGAGCAGGGTTGTACCAGCAGACTCACCCGGGAGTCGGCATCGATATTTTTGGTATGTTCTGCGAGGTTGGATATGAGAATCAGGGGATTACCTCGGTCATCCAGGACAAAAGGACTGACTGAAGCGAAGGGATAGCCTTCCAGTTTTTTGGAGAGGGTGCAGAGGGATCCATTATGATAGGCACGCACAAAACGTCGTGCTTCGCTACCGGTGGCTAGGGCTTGATCTTCAGGGGGCATGGAGGCATCCGGGCTTGTCGACATTGAAATCAATATATGCAGTCTAAACAGTGGTACCGGGTCTGTCGATAAGCGGGTTTATGGTGACCCTCTTGGCGAAAAGCCCACTTCGTTTTATCTTTCCCTAAAAATTGACTGAGCGTAAAACCTATGGCTTCCACCCCCACTTTCATCCTGCGCGCTGTCATGTCGTGCGCCTGCCTGTGTATTCCGCTGCAGGCTCCGGCAGACGATTCCTTATGGCAACAGGTTGTACGTTGGGGCGAGGAGCAGTGGTCCATGGCCACAGCCACCATGCCCCATTCACCGGTGACTGTTCCGGCGCAAGGGACGATAGAAGTGGCTTTTTCGCCGCCAGGCGGGGCAACAGCAGCCATCGTCGCAGCCCTTGGTGCAGCGCGCCAGAGGGTCTGGGTGCAGGCTTACAGTTTTACCAGTGCGCCCATTGCCAAGGCGGTGTTGCAGGCGGCGCGCCGGGGGCTGGATGTACAGGTGGTGTTGGATAAAAGCCAGCGCACCCAGAAGTATTCTGTCGCAGACTTTTTTGCGAATCAGGGCGTGCCGGTATTTATTGATGACCAGCATGCCATTGCCCATAACAAGGTCATGGTCATCGACTCTGACACACTGGTTACCGGCAGTTTCAATTTCAGTAAGGCGGCGGAGCAGGCCAATGCCGAAAATATGCTGATTTTCAGAGGAAATCCTGCGTTACAGAAGTTATATGCCGACAATTTTCGTTTTCATCTGAGTCATTCCACCCGATACGAGCCGCGTCATGGCCGGGATTGATTAGGATTGACCAGAATAGACCGGAAAGGCATTTGCAGGGCTCAGAAACTTAAACGAGCCCTTCCAGCAGTTGCACATCCACGAGGCTGCCGGCCGGGGCGCCATCGGCTTCTGCGGCGAGAATGATCAGGCAGTCGGCATGGGCGAGACCGCTCATGATATGCGAGGCCTGCTGGCCAACTCCGGCGACTTCAAGACCATTTTCTCCAGAGACCAGCACCCCGCGCTGAAAGTCGGTTCTTCCCGGTTTTTTCTTGAGGGCATGAGCCAAGGGCAGCTGGATAACGGGGGCCGTCCAGGGCCCATTGCTGCCCATGCGCTTGAGGATGCAGGGCCGCACGAACTGGTAAAAAGTCACCATGGTGGATACCGGGTTGCCGGGCAGGCCAAAAAAGGTCGCCTCTCCTAGCTGACCAAAGGCCAGGGGCCGTCCTGGTTTCATGTTCATTTTCCAGAAATGAATGCTGCCCATGCGACCCAGCAGTTCGGCGATGTAATCGGCGTCACCGACGGAAACGCCGCCGGTGCTGATCACCAGATCAGCCATTCCGGCAGCCTGTTGCAAGGCAGCTTCCAGACGTTCGGGATCATCGGCAATCCGGCCCAGATCATATATTTCACAGCCCAGGCGCTGGAGCATGCCTTGCAGGGCATAGCGATTGCTGTCATAAATCTGCCCGGCTGCGAGGGTGCTCCCGAGCGGGCGCAGTTCATCACCGGTGGAGAAAAAAGCGACCCGTAAGCGCCGCAACACCTTTACCTCTGCCATACCCAAGCTGGCCAGCAGAGCCAGTTGGGCGGGACGCAGCAGGGTGCCAGCCTGGAGTGCCAGGGCACCGGCCTGCAAATCTTCGCCTGCCTGACGAATATTGGCTCCCGCCTGGGGCGGTTGCTGGGGTACTACCTGCTCATCGTTGACCTCGGCGAGTTCCTGAATCAGCACGCTATCGGCCCCCTCGGGCACGACGGCACCGGTCATGATCCGCACGCACTCGCCGGGTCCTATCGGGTCCGTGAAGGGGTGGCCGGCAAAACAATGACCGATCAGGCGCCGGGGCTCTGCGCCATCGGCGCTGCGCAGGGCGTATCCGTCCATGGCGGAATTGGGCCAGGCGGGCACCGCTTGCGCCGCTCGCAGGTCTTCCGCCAGCACGCGGCCCAGAGCATCGCCCAGGTGCAATATTTCTGTATCAATCAGGGCGGGGCTGGCCGCAAGAATGCTGGCTCTGGCCTCTTCCACGCTTTTCGCCAGGGGATCATGTTCATTATCACTGCAGCAGTGCGCCATTCAGGGTTCCTCGTGTATCCAGCTATAGATGAATTCGGCAATTTTTCGGGGGCTATTGAGGTCCAATACCGGACAATGGGTGGATAAGGCCGTATCGCTGGCGATGGCGATGATCTGCGAATCTTCCAGAGCCAGCAAGGGTTTTTGCAGAGAAGGGCGATGCACCTCTATTTTAGGTATGGGTAATCCCTTGTTTCCTTCCAGAAACAACAAATCCGCAGAGCTGGGCAGAGCGGCAGTCATACTTTCCAAGTCTACAGTTTCTGGTGCCCGACAGGTCGTAAACCAGCGTTGGGGGCCTTGTAAGAGAACGGCTTCGGCACCTGCCTCGCGAAGGCGGTAACTGTCTTTACCGGGGGTATCCCAGTCCACCTCATGGTGCGTAGACTTGACCACGGCGATGCGTAATCCTTTGGCGTGCAGTAGGGGTATCAAAGCGCAGAGCAAGGTGGTTTTTCCGCTGCCGCTATATCCTACCACTCCTATCGTTTTCATAGCAGATCCTCGGGGCTGTTGCAGTTGCGCAGCAGGACTTCATCCAGATGTAGTGTCGCGTAATCCAAATCCTGGAACCATTCCTGGGCTTTGCGACCACCTTGATCCAGATAATGTTGCAGGTGCGGCAGCAGACGCCGATGACATAAGATGACTACGGCATGTAAGCCGGTGTCGCTGCGGACCACCACCAGATCCCTGTCCATTTTGGCCTGCCACAGCTGGCGCAGCAGGTCAGGGGGAAGGAGCGGGCTATCTACCGGAATACTGGCCACCCAGTCCTGGCGGGCGGCCGCAAGCCCGGCACTCAAGCCCATGAGGGGACCTTCAAAACCGTTGTTGGCGTCGGTAATGACCCTGTAACCCAAAGCCCGGTATTGATCCAGATGACGATTGGCACTGATCAGAATCTCTGTGCTGTCCGCCTGTATTATGTGAATAGCCTTTTTAATCAATGTTCTGCCGCGCCAGTGAACCCAGCCTTTATCGACTCCGCCCATCCGTCGGCCTGCTCCGCCCGCCAGAATCAGGCCAGTTACCGGTAAGGATGAGGAAATGCTTTGCTGCTTGCACATAAAATTTGGCGGCTGCCCTGTCATAAAAGCCTATGCTATCCTTCCACAATTAGCGGACAAGTAAAACCCGGAGCAGTTATGTGGGATTGGTTGCGGGGCAGGTCGGGACCGACGGTTCCTCCCCGTGGTGTGGTCGTCGATGCAGGTATTCCCAATCAGGAAAGGGTCGCGGAATTACCGCTGCCCGAGGCCCTGTTTGTTCTGCATTATAATGGGTTTGCGCAACTCCCGGAAAATGGTGAATTGCGGCAATTGTTACTGGATACCGCCCGCAATGGAGAGTTCCTGCGCGATCTTCCCCGGGTCAGTGCCCGGCGCCTGGAAGAAAGCCACGGACTGCAATCTCGTTTTGGGGTGGAGCTGGAAAACGTGGTGCGCTTTTTCAAGGTGCTCCATGGTGAAATTACCCGACGCATGTATATCGATGCGGCACGCCAGCGCGAAGATGTGGCGGGGGTACAATTCACTCTCCGCGATCCGGGCCAGGCCGATGCCGAGCAGCTGGCTATTGTCGAGGCGGATCCATCGGCTCTGGGCGCGGGTATTTATCCTCTCAATCATATCCCCGAGAATCCGCATCCGGGAACCGAAAACCCCTTTATAATTCGTATTGTCTTGAAAAAGGATCTGGCATGAAAAAAATAGCGATTTTCCCGGGTGACGGGATTGGTCCCGAGATTGTCGATGCCGCGCGGCTGGTGCTGGATGCGGTGGATCAGGCTGCTGGCTTGCAACTGCAATGTACGGATGGACTGGTCGGCGGTGCAGCTCTGGATGCTGCCGATGATCCCCTGCCGGAAGCCTCCCTGCAGTTGGCCATGGCGGCTGATGCGGTCATTCTCGGCGCAGTGGGTGGTCCGCGCTGGGACAGCCTGCCCCCCGCCAAACGTCCCGAACAGGGCTTGCTGCGTTTGCGCAAGCATCTGGACCTTTTCGCCAATTTGCGGCCGGCACAGATTTTTCCGCAACTGTTGAGTGCCTCGCCGCTGCGCCCGGAACTGGTGCAGGACGTGGATATTCTGGTGGTGCGGGAACTGACCGGCGACATCTACTTTGGTCAGCCCCGGGGGGTAGAGATGGTCAATGGCAAGCGGCGCGGCCACAACACCATGGTCTATGACGAGGACGAAATCCGCCGGATTGCCCATGTCGCCTTCAAGGCCGCCCAGGGTCGTCGTAAACAGCTGTGTTCAGTGGACAAGGCGAATGTGCTGGAAACCACTCGGCTGTGGCGGGAAGTCGTGACGGAATTAGCCCCGGAATATCCCGATGTCAGCTTGAGCCATATGTACGTAGATAATGCGGCAATGCAGCTGATTCGTGCCCCTGCCCAGTTTGATGTGCTGCTGACGGGAAACATGTTCGGTGACATTCTTTCGGATGAAGCCAGTCAACTGACCGGCTCCATCGGCATGCTGCCCTCGGCCTCGCTGGGGGAAGGACGGGGCATGTATGAACCCATTCATGGTTCCGCCCCGGACATTGCCGGCCAGGATAAAGCCAACCCGCTGGCGACCATTTTGTCTATCGCCATGATGCTGCGCCATTCTCTGGGCGCCGAACAATGGGCTCAGCGGGTGGAGATGGCGGTACAGAAAGTCCTGGATGCCGGCTTGCGCACGGCGGATATTGCCGCACCGGGTGAAGCCGTGATCGGCACCCGCGCCATGGGCCAGGCGGTCGTTCAAGCCTTGCAACTCTGAGGAAGTCGCTTATGAAAAAATCCCATTACAACGTGGCAGTGCTGGGGGCAACCGGGGCCGTCGGCGAAGTCATGATACAAATTCTGGAGCAGCGGAACTTCCCCGTCGATAATCTCTATCTGCTGGCTAGCGGACGCTCTGCGGGAGGGCGTTTGCCATTTCGCGGCAAGCAGATACTGGTCCGGGACGCCGCAGATTTTGACTGGTCCCAGGTGGACATCGGCCTGTTTTCTGCGGGCGCCAAGGTCAGTGCCCAATTTGCGCCCAAGGCCGCTGAAGCGGGCTGTGTGGTCATCGACAATACCTCTCAGTATCGTTATGACGATGATATTCCCCTGGTGGTGCCGGAGGTGAATCCCCGGCGGATTGGGGATTATGTCAATCGCGGCATCATTGCCAATCCCAATTGTTCGACCATCCAGATGTTGCTGGCCTTGAAACCCATCGCCGATGCGGTAGGTATCGAGCGGGTGGTGGTCGCTACTTATCAGGCGGTCAGTGGCGCAGGCAAGCGCGCTATCGAAGAACTCGGCCAGCAGACCATGGCGCTGTTTCGTCACGAAGAGGCGGTTTGCGATGTATTCCCCAAGCGTATTGCCTTTAACTGCCTGCCGCAAATCGATGTGTTTCAGGATAATGGGTATACCAAGGAAGAAATGAAAATGCTGTGGGAAACCCGCAAAATTCTGGAGCTTCCCGACATCGCTCTGACCGCTACCTGTGTGCGGGTACCGGTATTTTATGGACACTCCGAAGCCGTCAATGTGGTGACCCGCGACCAAATTACTCCCGAGGCGCTACGTGCTCTGCTAGAAAAAGCCCCGGGGGTGACGGTGGTGGATAATCAGGAGAAGTCTTTATGGCCTTCGGCACTGGATGCGGCCGGGCAGGATACGACCTATGTCGGCCGTATCCGGGGCGATTGTTCGCACCAGAACGGCATTAATTTCTGGGTGGTTTCCGATAATATTCGCAAGGGTGCTGCCCTGAACAGCGTGCAGATTGCAGAGATATTGATTCGCGACTATTTATAGGGGCATCACGGGTCAAATCCGGCTCATGGCAGTACGCTTGCGCTACAGAAAAAGAGGAAAAAACAATGGAGAGAAAGAGTTGGTTATGGGCCATGGCCGGGATGGGTTTGCTGCTTCCGGGTATGGCCCAGGCGCTGGGCTTGGGATCTTTGCAGGTTCTCTCAGCCCCTGGAGAGCCCTTTCGGGCGGAAATAGCCATACAATCGGTTACTCCCCAGGCGGCTTCCAGTCTGAATGCCAGTCTGGCACCGGCCAGTGCTTTTGCCATGATCAATCTGCCCCAGGCTCAGTCCCTGGAGCATTGGCAATTTACGGTGCGCCGTGGCGACCAGCCAGCCATTTTGATTTCCAGCCCCTTACCGGTGAGCCAGCCCAATCTGCACTTTCTGGTCCAGCTGGATTGGTCGGGCGGTCAGCTGGTGCGCGAGTACACCGCCAGTGATGCGCTTGCCGCTACGCCTTTGGCCAGTTCTGTTGCCAGTATGCCAATGGCTGCACCGAGCATGCCAGTAAGCACGCCAGCCCCTCGGACCTTTGTTCCAGGCAGGCTCTATCACGGCTGGTCCCGCGTCAGTCGGTACGGCCCGGTTCCGATGAACAGCTCCTTGTATGATATCTCACGATCCATTACCGATAGTAATGCGGTGACGCTGGATCAGGTCATGTCTGCAGTGGTCAAGGCTAATCCACAAGCATTCAAAAATGCCAATCCCACCTATTTGTATGCAGGAAGTATGCTGAACTTGCCGAGTCTGACGCAGGTGCAGGCAATGGCGCCAGCCCAGGCCACAGCATGGCTGGCTACCCAAAGTCGTGATGGAGGTGTAACCCCGACACCCGTCAATAAAGCTGTGCAGGCTGCCACCCCCGTTGCTGATAAAAAACTACAGCCTGAGAAAACCACGACCAGTCCTACTGAAAGTGCTACCCATCTGGTCTTGTCCAGCGCACCAGCCAGTGCCGCTGCGGTCAGTGCCTCTACCAGCTCTACCAGCACAGCGCCTCTGACCGCAGATACCCTAGCGCTGCAAACAGAAAACCAGAAACTCAAAACGGAGGTCAGCGGCCTTGGCCAGCGTTTGAGTGCCGAAGAACGTCTTCTAGAGAATCAGGGGGTGCAACTGGCTACCCTTTCGCGCAACAGTGCGAATAACAGTCTGTTCAGTAATATTCCCCTGTTGCTTTCTCTGGGTGGAAATTTGCTGCTCCTGATTCTGTTTATCTGGATGCTGCGCCGTCAGAAGGAATCCGAACGGCGTCAGCGCGAGGTGTCGCAGCGTTTGTCCACCATGAATAACGCCAAACCCAAGCCGGTTGCCGAGCCCCAGGTGGTACCGCCTGCCGTAACGCCTGCCGTAAAGCCCGCACCCGCTGTGGCACCAGTTCCGGCTCCCGTTGCGGCATTCAATACGAATCCTGAGCCAGCGGTCAGTACTCCTCCGGTCGTTTCTGCCCCGGCATCGGCTATCACTGCTGCTCCCGAAACGGCGGGGATACTTGCTGAAGATGCAGCGGCTGCCGAGCCGGCCTTCTCGTCCGCATTCACGGCAGATCATGACGACGCCATGGAAATTGATCCCATTGAACAAGCGGATCTTTATCTGACTTACGGTAAATCCGAACAGGCCATCGCCGTGATGAATGAGGCGCTGGACGAGAATCCCCGCCGCAAGGAGTTGTATGTCAAACTCCTGGATATGTATGCAACCCTGGATCGCCATGCGGATTATCTGGATCTGGCGGAACGTATGCGCGGTCGTTTTGGACCGCACAATGCGGCCTGGCAGGAAGTGGCTGTCCAGGGCGCACGGCTTTTCCCGGGAAATGCCCTGTTTGTCCCGGAGCCTGAAGCTGAAGTTGCGGAAACGGCCAGTCCCTCTGCCATGGTAGCCTCAGCGGCTGTAGTACAGGAAACGCCGGTTGCTGCCGAAGCGGATGCCGCAGACAAACTGGACTTTCATTTTTCTCATGATGAGGCAGAAACGGCGCCTGTGTCCGGTAATGATACCTTCCCTTCAGAAGAAAAAGATCGCCTGTTGCATGATATTGACGAGCAATTCCGGCTGATGGATGAAGAACATCTCCATACCGAACCGGCCAGTGTCGAGACGACGGCTGCGGCGCCTGAATCTGGCGCAGTATCTGCAGCCGAAAACGTTCACTCGGAAGATACTCTGCCGTTTTCTTTCGGGTTGACCCCCTTTGAAGAGGAGCATGCCCCTGCCACCGCCCCATCTACGGAGCAGGTAGTTGAAGCGAAGGCCGAGCCCGATCTTGAGTCCGAAGTATTCCACGAAACACCCAGGCCCTTTGACGCCGATGCGTCCAGTTCGGCTGGCAGCGATGACTGGGATGCCGTCGGTACCAAGCTGGATCTGGCGAAGGCATACGTGGAAATGGGCGACAGCGAATCCGCACGGGACCTGCTCGAAGAAGTCAGCAAGGAAGGCAGTAGCAGTCAGCGTGAAGAAGCCCAGAAAATGCTCGAAGACTTGTAGTTTTGATTGCAGACGTTCCCGCAGATGACCCAAGGCCCGGCATTCGCTGGGCCTTGGGCATTGAATATGATGGCAACGGCTTTTGTGGCTGGCAGCGCCAATGCGGCCAGCCCAGTGTCCAGCAGTCACTGGAAGAAGCGCTCAGTCGGCTGGCGCAAACACCCATGACGGTGACGGTGGCCGGACGGACGGATACGGGTGTGCATGCTCTTTGCCAGGTCGTGCATTTTGATGCCCCGGTAATGCGCACGGCGGAATCCTGGGTACGTGCCACCAATACCTACCTGCCTGATGGTGTCGCTGTGCGCTGGGCGCAGCCGGTCCCCGCGCATTTTCATGCCCGTTTTTCGGCGACGGCCAGGCGCTATCGCTACGTCATCGTGAATCGCCGGGAAAAATCCGCTCTGTGGCGGCATCATACCGCCTGGGTATACAGTCACCTGGATATTGAACTGATGCAGGCGGCTGCAGATTTATTACTGGGCACCCATGATTTTTCGGCCTTCCGGGCCTCTTCCTGTCAGGCTAAAAATCCGGTACGCCATTTACAGCGACTGTCGCTCAGTCAGCGCGGTGAGTTGATTGCCATCGATGCAGAAGCCAATGGGTTTTTGCATCACATGGTGCGCAATCTGGCGGGAGTATTGATTGCCATTGGACGTGGCGATCAGCCGCCGTCCTGGGCTGCCGCTGTTCTTGCCAGTCGGGACCGCTGTCAGGCCAGCATAACGGCTCCTCCAGGCGGATTGTATTTTGTCGCACCCCGATATCCCGATGCATTTGCCCTGCCGGTGGATGCGGTAGATGCCGGATTTCTGACGGGAGAATAAGCGAACGGTGCGAGCCAAAGTCGCAAAAATCATCCCAACTGAGCGCCGTTTTCAGGCTCATGCTTTATCCCCATGGCGGTGTTAGAATGGACTGATGGTCAGAGTCAAAATTTGTGGCTTAACGCAGGTGGAAGATGTCCGGGCAGCGGCACGGGCGGGTGCGGACGCCATTGGTCTGGTTTTTTATGAGAAAAGTCCACGCGCAGTAAGCATTGATCAGGCCCGGAAGATGCTTCAGGCATTACCTCCCTTTGTCAGTTCGGTAGGACTTTTTGTGAATGCCGATCCGGCCCGGGTAGAGCAGGTTCTCGAACATTGTCCTCTGGATATCCTCCAGTTTCATGGCGATGAAACTCCGGAGTTCTGCCGCCGTTTTGGGCGTCCTTACCTGAAAGTGCTGCGGGTGTCCGGCGAAACTGATTTGCGCCGTCCACTGGATGATTATGGGGATGCCCAGGGCCTGCTGCTGGATTGCGCGGTGCCGGGGCAGTGGGGTGGTTCGGGACAGCGTTTTGCCTGGTGGAGATTGCCGGAGCTGGGCAAGCCGCTGATTCTGGCGGGAGGATTACAGGCGGAAAACGTCCAGGAAGCGGTGCGGATAGCGCAGCCCTATGGGGTGGATGTCAGTAGTGGGGTGGAGCGGTCGCCGGGCTGCAAGGATCATGGCAGAATGGCTGAATTTATAGTCCGATTGCAAGGGCTTTGAGGAGAAAATATGGACAACTACACATTGCCGGATGCATCTGGACATTATGGTCCCTATGGCGGCCGTTTTGTGGCGGAAACCCTGATTCCGGCGCTGGATGAATTGAATCAGGCCTATCAGGAGGCTCAGGCAGACCCTGAGTTTCGGGCCGAGTTACACAGTGAATTGCGCCAGTTTGTCGGCCGCCCGAATCCTTTGTATCACGCTGAGCGCATCTCCCGCATGTTGGGTGGGGCCCAGATTTACCTGAAACGGGAGGATCTCAACCATACCGGTGCCCATAAAATCAATAATGCCGTAGGGCAGGCGCTGTTGGCTCGGCGCATGGGGAAAAAACGGATTATTGCTGAAACTGGTGCCGGTCAACACGGGGTTGCCACAGCCACAGTGGCTACCCGCTACGGGATGGAATGTCTGGTCTATATGGGCGAAGAAGATATTCAGCGGCAGTCCAGCAATGTCTTCCGAATGCGTTTGCTGGGTGCCGAAGTGGCGGCTGTGACCAGTGGTACCCGCACCCTCAAAGATGCCTTGAATGAGGCGCTGCGGGACTGGGTTACGCATGTGGACAATACCTTTTATGTGATCGGTACCGTGGCAGGTCCCCATCCCTATCCGGCCATGGTCCGGGATTTTCATCGGGTGATTGGCGATGAGGCGCGGGCGCAATGTCTGGAACTGACCGGGCGTTTGCCGGATGTGTGTATTGCCTGTGTGGGTGGTGGCAGTAATGCCATAGGCTTGTTCTATCCATTCATCAACGACCAGTCCGTACGCCTGATAGGCGTGGAAGCGGGCGGTTTGGGGCTGAGTACGGGGCAGCATGCGGCCCCCCTGACTACGGGTCGACCGGGCGTATTACATGGTAATCGCACCTATCTGATGGAAGACGAAGATGGGCAGATCCTGCCGACCCATTCCATCTCCGCCGGTCTGGATTACCCCGGCGTGGGCCCGGAACATGCCTACCTGAAGGATATTGGCCGCGCCGAATACGTGGCGGCTACGGACCAGGAAGCCTTGCAGGCATTTCACCAGCTCTGCCGCACGGAAGGCATCATTCCGGCATTGGAAACCTCTCATGCCCTGGCCCATACTTTTGCTTTGGCACCTACCATGCGTTCGGACCAGACTATCATCGTCAATTTATCGGGCCGGGGTGACAAGGATATTCATACGGTGGCAGCGTTGGAGGGTATCCATTTATGAGTCGTCTGGCGACCATGTTTGCGGATTTGCAGCAGGAAAATAAAGCGGCTCTTATTCCTTTTATCACCGCCGGGGACCCTTCCCAGACAGTTACCGTAGACTTGATGCATACGCTGGTGGCCTCCGGCGCCGATGCCATCGAATTGGGCATGCCTTTTTCCGATCCCATGGCTGATGGTCCCAGTATTCAGCGAGCCAGCGAACGCGCGCTTGCCCGTGGGGTGAAGCTGCGCATGGTGCTGGAATGGGTGGGCGAGTTTCGCCGCAGTAACCGGCATACTCCGGTAATTCTCATGGGATACCTGAATCCCCTGGAAGCCATGGGCATGGCGACTTTTGCGGAGTTGGCCGCAGAGGCCGGTGTGGATGCGGTCATCATTGTGGACCTCACTCCCGAAGAAGCACACCATGAGTCGGCGCTGCTCAAAGCCCGGGGTATTGATCCGGTTTTCCTGCTGGCACCGACCAGTGGAGCAGCCCGGGTCCAGACCGTAAAAGCACTGGGTAGCGGCTTTGTATATTATGTCTCCCTGCGCGGTATCACGGGTGCGGCCCAGTCCAACTGGGAGGAAGTATTGGGGCGGGTGCGCGACCTGCGCCAGGAACTAGCCATGCCGGTCGCCATCGGTTTTGGTATCCGCGATGCCGAGACCGTCGCGCGAGTTGCTCAGGGTGCCGATGCGGTGGTGGTAGGGAGTGCTTTAGTGGAAATACTGGCAGCCTGTCCCGATGATCAGGCAGCTCTGCTGACGGCCAGCAACTTTCTACAGGATCTTGCCGCTGCCACGGTCAAAAATCGGAGTGCCTCATGAGTTGGTTTGACCGGGTATTACCACCCAAAATCAAAAAAAATCCTACCCCGGAACCCCAATCCAGCGAAAATAAACGTACGGTTCCCGAAGGACTGTGGTCCAAGTGCCCGACCTGTCAGACGGTTTTGTATCGCACTGAATTGGAAGAAAATCTGTTTGTCTGTCCGAATTGCGGACATCATCAGCGCATTACCGCGCGGCAACGGCTGGATTTTTTTCTGGACGCCGAACCGCGTCTGGAAATTGCCAAGGAGTTTGTGCCTGTCGATCCTCTGCGCTTCAAGGATCAGAAGCGCTACAAGGAGCGTTTACAGGAAGCACAGAGCAAGACCGGTGAAAAAGATGCTTTGGTGGTGATGCGTGGCCAGTTGCAAGGTCAACCGGTGGTTGCCGCCGCTTTTGCTTTTGAATTCATGGGCGGGAGCATGGGTTCGGTAGTGGGTGCTCGTTTTGCCCGGGCAGCGGAAACGGCTCTGGTGGAACGCTGCCCACTGGTCTGCTTCTCGGCCAGCGGCGGGGCGCGAATGCAGGAAGGTTTGCTGTCACTGATGCAAATGGCCAAGACTTCGGCTGCCGTAGAGCGCCTGGCCAAGGCGGGGTTGCCCTTTATATCGGTGCTCACCGATCCGACCATGGGCGGAGTGTCGGCAAGTCTCGCGACCCTCGGTGATGTGCTCATCGCCGAGCCCAAGGCCCTCATTGGTTTTGCCGGGCCAAGAGTCATTGAACAGACCATTCGCGAGAAACTGCCGGTGGGTTTTCAGCGCTCCGAATATTTGCTGGAACATGGGGCTATTGACCAGATTGTGGATCGTCGCCAGATGCGGACGGTCATCGGTGAAATTCTTGGTATGCTGACCCAGTCCAGTAGCCATGCCTGAGCTTTGAGCCGTTCAGGCAGCAGGATAGTGTTTTGACAGATGTCCTCAGTGAGCGGGTGATCCGCATGGCCGGGCCCCCGGAGCATATGGTCCTGGGTCTGGAGCGCATGCGTGCCGCCATGCTACTGCTGAATATCCCTGAACGTTTGCCCATGCCGGTGATCACGGTGGGCGGGACGAACGGCAAAGGCTCCACGGTCGCCTGTCTGGAGAGCTTTTATCGGCAGGCTGGTTATCGGGTTGCCGCCTATACCAGTCCACATATCTGGACATTCAACGAACGCCTGCGGCTGAATGGCGTTGTTGCGCCGACCAGGGTCTGGCAAGAGGCGTTGGATGAAATAGCAGCCTTGGCGGGCAGTGTCGCCCTTACTTTTTTCGAAATAACTACGCTGGCGGCGGTGAAAATATGCTGCGCCGCCCGGGTCGATCTGGCGATTCTGGAAGTGGGGCTGGGAGGGCGTCTGGATGCAGTCAATGCTTTTACCCCCGACTGCAGTGTCATCACCACCGTGGATATGGATCATCAGGATTGGTTGGGGCCGGATCGCCTGTCCATCGGTCGGGAAAAAGCCGGCATATTTCGGCCTGATGTACCCGCCCTTTATGGCGATGGAGAAAATCCCGTTGCCACGGTGCTGGAAAGTGCCGCACAGCAGCATGTACCACTCTATCTCCTCGGGCGTGATTTTGATTTTTCGGTGCAACCGCGCCGCTGGCAAGGTTTCGGGCAGATATTGCCCATGCCCGAGCCAGTCTGGGCGGGCGCTGGTCAGTGGCAGAATCTGGCGCTGGCCCTGGCCGCCGTCACTGTTTTGCAGCCAAAGTTAGCGGTGCCCGCGAGTGCCTTGAGTGACTGGCAGCTCCGTCCTGTTTTGTCAGGCAGAGCCCAGGAGCTGCGGCCCTGGGGGGCGGATGCACCCCGCCTGATTGTAGATGTCGCCCATAATCCCCAGGCTGTAGCACAACTGGCCGGGCTGCTGGCCGGGCGGCGGGAAGACTCCAAGGGCCGCTGCCATGCCATTGTTGCTATGCTGGCAGACAAGGATATTTGCGGTACGTTGAAATACTTGATCGAAGCTGTGGAAGTTTGGCATGTTCTGGAAATTACCGACACGCCCCGCGCCGCCCGAGCTGCGCATCTGGCCGATTGCTTGCGGGAACTGGGGGCGAAGCAGGTGGAGCTTGGACACAATATGCAAAAACTGTTGCAGGCGCTGGGTAACCAGTTGTCGGAAGAGGATATCATCGTCTGTTTCGGATCTTTTCATTTGGTCAATCAGTTGCCCCGCCACTGGCTGGAAGATTCTGCACCATGAGTTACTGGCTGGATATTGTGGTCGTTGGTTTGGTACTGCTCTCTGCGCTCTGGGGACTGTTTCGCGGTATGGTGCGCGAATTTTTTTCTCTGGCAGCCTGGATAGGGGGCTTTTATGTGGCCTGGACCTGGGGCGGGAGCTGGCTGGCTCCGCAGTTGTCTCATGATATCCCTGCAGGATGGCGGACGCCTTTGGCTTCCTTTATTTTGTTTTTTGCGTGTCTGGTGGTCGGTACCCTGTGCGCTTTTGTCGTTCGTAAGTTATTATACGGCATTGGCTTTGGAGCAACCGACCGGTTTCTGGGAGCCTTCTTCGGGTTTTTGCGGGGTTTGGTGCTGATCGCTATTCTGGTCACCTTGGTACAATCTTCCGATTTATCCCGTGAGTCCTGGTGGAAAAACTCCTGGCTGGCGCAGGAGCCCATAAAACACTGGTCACAATCATTGACGGCGCCAGCCGTGTCCTATTTGGAGTCGCAGAAAATTGCACACTGAACGTTGGGAAGAACAATGCATAGAAGATGATCATTTCCATGATGAATGTGGAGTGATTGGTGTTTTTGGGCATCCGGAAGCCGCGAATCTGACTTATCTTGGCCTTTATGCCCTGCAGCATCGCGGTCAGGAGTCTGCCGGGATCGTCTCGGAAGATCAGGGCAAACTTTTCGTCCAGCGCGGCATGGGGCGGGTGGCGGATGTGTTCGGACTGGAGCAGATCAGTAAACTGCCCGGCGAGCAGGCCATCGGGCATGTGCGTTACTCCACGGCGGGTGGTTCGGTACTGCGCAATACTCAACCGATTTTCATTAATTACCGGCACGGCGCTTTTGCGGTCGGGCATAATGGGAATCTGGTGAATGCCGAAGAGTTGCGCGTTCGTCTGGAGCAGGAAGGGGCGATTTTTCATACAGATATGGACACCGAAGTGATCGTCCATCTGCTCGCCCGGGTGCCCGGAGAAGACCCCGGTACCCGCTTGGCGGCAGCGCTGAAACAGGTATCGGGAGCCTATTCGCTGGTCTGTCTTACCGAAACCCGTTTGATAGGGGTGCGCGACCCTATGGGTTTCCGCCCCTTGGTGCTTGGGCGGCTGATTGATTCCGGTGGTTTTGTGCTGGCATCGGAAACCTGCGCGCTGGATTTGATGGGTGCCGAATTTGTGCGGGATATCGAGCCGGGTGAACTCATCATCATTTCCCGGGAAGGGATTGAAAGTCGCAAGCCTTTTGCCGTTACCGAACGCAGAATGTGTGTTTTTGAATATATTTATTTCGCCCGCCCCGATAGCGTTCTGGATGGTACCCATGTGTATTCCGCCCGTAAACGTATTGGTCAGGCTCTGGCTCGTCTGCATCCCCGGGAAGCCGACGTGGTGGTGCCGGTACCGGATTCCGGGGTGGCCGCAGCCATGGGTTATGCGGAAGCCTCAGGGCTGCCTTTTGAGTTGGGCCTGATCCGTAATCATTATGTAGGTCGGACCTTTATCCAACCCGCCCAGCGTGGCCGGGATTTTGGCGTCAAGGTCAAACTCAATGCCCAACCCAATATTCTGCATGGCAAGCGGGTGATTCTGGTGGATGATTCGATTGTGCGGGGTACGACCAGTGCCAAAATCGTCAATCTGGTCCGTGCTGCAGGCGCCCGGGAAGTGCATTTTCTGGTGAGTTCACCACCGACTACCGGTCCCTGTTACTACGGCATTGATACACCGGATCGTTCCCAGTTGATTGCCGCCCAGCATAGTATTGAGGAAGTGCGCAAAATCATCGGTGCCGATACCCTGGGATATATCAGCCTGGAGGCGCTCTATGCGGCCGTGGGTTCCCGGGAAAAGGGCTTTTGCGATGCCTGTTTCAGCGATGATTATCCTTTACCGACTCCTGAAGGACATGGCTCCCGTCAGTTGCACTTGCTCAAGGAGGTGAAATGAGTTCTGAACCTACAGATTGGAGCGCAGCACTGCGCCCGGAAACCCTGGCCATTCGTTCCGGTATTCACCGGACCCAGGAACAGGAGCACAGTGAAGCGATTTTTCCGACCTCCAGTTTTGTGTTCGCGTCGGCCGAGGAAGCAGCAGAACGCTTTGCCGGTCGAGTGCCGGGCAATATCTACGCGCGCTTTACCAATCCGACGGTACGCACTTTCGAAGAACGTCTGGCTGCTCTGGAAGGCGCCGAGGCCTGTGTGGCTACGGCATCGGGGATGGCCGCCTGCATGACCGCGTTCATGGGCTTATTGAAAGCAGGCGATCATATTGTTGCCTCGCGGTCCATTTTCGGGACGACGGTGCAATTCCTCAGTACCATTCTCGGCCGTTTTGGCGTCGAGACCACCTATGTGCCCCTGGCAGACCTGGATGCCTGGAAGGCCGCCATTCGTCCCGAAACCCGGCTGTTGTTTCTGGAAACGCCGTCCAATCCCCTGACGGAAATTGGTGATTTGACGGCCTTGGCGGATCTGGCCCATGCCCATGATGCCTGGCTGGTGGTGGATAACTGTTTCTGTACCCCGGCTTTGCAGCAACCCCTGAAATTCGGCGCTGATTTGGTGCTGCATTCTGCCACCAAATATCTGGACGGGCAGGGGAGAACCCTGGGGGGGGCTGTTTGTGGCAGCAATGCCCTGTTGAACAATGGCCCGCGCAATTTTGTTCGCACTGCCGGGCCGAGCTTGAGTCCCTTTAATGCCTGGGTCCAGCTCAAAGGTCTGGAAACCCTGGCTTTGCGTATGGAAAAGCACTGTCAGAATGCCCAACAGATAGCCGAATGGCTAGCTGCCCGTCCGGAAGTGGAAAGGGTCTATTTCCCTGGCTTGAAAAGTCATCTCCAACAGGCGCTGGCGGCGCAGCAACAAAGTCGTCCCGGCGCCATCCTGTCCTTCGATCTGAAAGGCGGGCAGGAAACGGCCTGGCGCTTCGTCAATGGTCTGCGTCTGCTGTCTCTGACGGCAAACCTGGGAGACGCCAAAACCACCATAACCCATCCCGCCAGTACCACACACAGCCGGGTCAGTCCCGAAGCCCGGGCCGCCGCCGGTATTGGCGATGGCCTGCTGCGCATCAGTATCGGACTGGAGCATGTGGATGATCTTCAGGATGATTTGCGCCGGGGTTTTGCCGCCGCCATGGCTGCGACCTGATTTGCGCTATGCTGATTGAATAGCGAGATGTTTCCTTTTACTTTACTGACGGAGAAAAAGAGATGACAAGATTCCGTGCCTTACAACGTCATGGCCTCCAGCCCGACACCCGTGTTTGTTTGTTTGATAATGGCCTGCCCCTGAGCCTTACGCCGGAAGACTCCGCGCTGAAAAGCATGACCGACCTGCGACGAGTTCCGGCGGCATCCATCAAACCTGAAGCGAGCATTGATCAGGCCATGCAACGTATGATTCATATGGGCGTGCGCCTGCTGCTGGTGCTCGATGATCTGGGAGTACTGGTGGGATTGATTACCGCCCGGGACATTATGGGTGAAAAGCCGGTGCGTCTGGCTGCCGAAGAACATATCCCGCGCGATAATATCCAGGTTCAGAGTATCATGGTGCCGCTCGGCCAGATTGATGTGCTGGATCTGCCGGAAGTAGAGCGCTCCACCGTAGGGGATATTGTCCTCACCCTGCGCAAGGCCAGTCGTCAGCATGCGCTGGTTCGCGAAGAAACACCCCGGGGCATTGAAATTCGCGGCATATTTTCCATCAGCCAGATTGCCCGGCAATTGGGGGTCACCCTGCCCAGCAATGATGTGGTGCAGAGTTTTGCCGGCCTGGAGCAGCTCATTGCCAGCGATGACTGAAGCCATCCGGATTACGCTGCTGCAGATGGGGGCTTGCCCCGGTGACTGAAGCCAATGGGCTGCTGCTGGCAGCCCTCTTGATTTTACTGAATGGATTTTTTGTGGCGGCAGAGTTTGCCCTGGTCCGCCTGCGCAGTACCCATGCCCGTACCCTGGCCCAGGAACACGGTCTGCGTGGCCGCATTCTGGTGCGTATGCATGGCCGTCTCGATGCCTATCTGTCGGCCACCCAGCTGGGTATTACTTTCGCCTCCCTGGGTATCGGCTGGATTGGCGAACCGGCCATGGCCCGCTTGCTGGAGCCCGTACTGGGGTTTTTCGGGGTGCGTAATCCAGCCATCCTGCAGTCCGTTGCCCTGGCCCTGGGCTTTGGCCTGGTGTCCTTTGTGGTCATTGTCGTTGGCGAACTGGTACCCAAATCCCTGGCCATCCGCAAAGTCGAAGCGGTATCCCTGTGGACGGGGGCACCGCTCTATGCTTTTTACTGGCTGATGTATCCAGCCATTTGGGTCCTCAACGGGGCAACGCGCATTGTTCTCCGGTTGTTCGCCTTGCGCCTCGATCAGCATGCCGGAGATGCGCCCCATTCCCGGGATGAGCTGGCCATGATTCTGGCCCTCAGCCAGGCCCAGGGCACCCTGGGTCAGCGTACCGGGGATATTCTCGATCGCACCCTGGACTTTACGGAGCTGACGGCCGGCGATTTGATGCGCCCCGCTGCCGACATGATCTGTCTGATGCGCGAAGACAGCACCGCAGAAACCCGGACGCTGATGTTGCGCCATCGCTTTACCCGCTACCCGGTCTGCGAGGGCGACCGCCAGCACGTCATCGGCCTGCTGCATGTCAAGGATGCTTTTGCCCGACTGGCGCGTCATGGGGATCTGGGCGATCTCAAAAATCTGCTCCGCCCCCTGCCTTCGGTCAACAAGGCGCTGCCTGCCATGGATTTGCTCAGTCATTTTCGTTCCGGTCACCCCCATTTTGCCCTGGTGGTCGACGATCTCGGCACCATCACCGGATTTGTGACCCTGGATCACGTCCTGGAGAGTCTTCTCGGTGTCATTCCTGATGAATTCCGACACCAGCGCAAGGAATGGCAGCGGCGCCTGGATGGCAGTTGGGTGGGATCGGGCAGTCTCTCCCTCTATTCGTTGGAGCGCTGTCTGGATCGGGATATTGACGAGGATGCGGCAGATACCATCGGTGGACTGGTGATGCGGCAACTGGACAGAGTCCCGGAGGAGGGCGAGCGGGTGCATTTTCCGGACTTTGATGTGCTGGTATTGCGCAAGAAAGGCCCGCGCATTACCCAGGTGCAAGTGATTCCCCATCCGCCAGAAGATGAAACGGACTGGTTTTCCTGAATAGAGACAATATGCTGAAAAGTGATTTTTCCTATGACTTGCCCCCGGAGCTGATTGCCCAGGAACCTCTCGCCGAGCGCAGCGCCTCACGGATGCTGGTGGTCGATGGTCAGAGCGGCCAGTGGCAGGATAGCGAGATTCGCCAGTTGCCCGCATGGCTGCATCCCGGCGACCTGCTGATTCTCAACGATACCCGGGTACTTCCCGCCAGACTCCACGCCCACAAGGAAACGGGTGGGGCGGTGGAATTATTGCTGGATCGGCTACTGGGTGAACAGGAGGGCTGGTTTCTGGCCAAGTCTTCCAAAGCCTTGCGGCCCGGTATGCACTTGCGTCTGGCCCATGGTGATGAAGCTGAAGTTCTGGAAAAAGAAGGTATGGATGTGCGCCTGCATCTCCTGCAGGGCTCCTGGTTGGATATCCTCGAATCCGAGGGGAGCATGCCGCTTCCGCCCTACATTCACCGCGCTCCCGAAGCCTCTGACCGGGAGCGTTACCAGACGGTTTATGCCGATAAGCCGGGGGCGGTCGCTGCCCCGACCGCCGGTCTGCATTTTGATCAGGCCCTGCTGGATGCCCTGGAGGCACGCGGAGTCGAGCGGCGTTTTGTCACCCTTCATGTCGGTGCCGGGACGTTTTTACCGGTGCGCAGCGATGACGTGCTGGAACATGTCATGCACGCGGAAACCCTGATAGTGTCGCAGGAAACCGTGGATGCCATAGCTGCAACCAAGGCGCGGGGCGGTCGGGTGATAGCAGTGGGTACCACCGCCTGTCGGGCGCTGGAAACCGCCGGACAAGACGGAAACCTCCGTCCTTATGTGGGGGAAACCCGGCTGTTTTTGTACCCGGGTAAAAAATTTCAGGTTATCGATGCCTTGCTGACTAATTTTCATCTGCCCGAATCGACTTTACTGATGCTGGTCTGTGCTTTTGCGGGCACGGAATGTATGCTTGCCGCTTACCGCCATGCAGTGGCCGCACGCTATCGTTTTTTCAGCTATGGAGATGCCATGTTCATTACCCCCGCCGTGCCCGGAACCCGTGTGACCTGATGGGGATTTACGAAGTTCTGGGTGAGGATGGTGCCGCCCGGCGCGGTATCGTCCATTTGCCACGCGGCGATATTCAAACCCCGGCCTTCATGCCGGTGGGTACCTATGGCACTGTCAAGGCCATGGCGCCTGAAGAACTCAAGGCCCTTGGTGCGGACATCATTCTCGGTAACACCTTTCATCTGTTTCTACGTCCGGGTCTGGAAGTGATCAGTGCTCTGGGGGGGCTGCACCGGATGATGCACTGGGATCGCCCCATTCTCACGGACTCCGGGGGCTTTCAGGTGTTCAGTCTCGGAGCCTTGCGCAAGCTGCGCGAGGCCGGGGTGGAATTCCGCGCCCCCAGCGATGGTCACAAGGTCTTTCTGGGGCCGGAAGATTCCATGCAGATTCAGGCGGTACTGGGTTCGGATATTGCCATGGTTTTTGATGAATGTACGCCCCATCCGGCGACTTACGCCGAAGCACGGACGAGCATGGAGCTTTCCCTGCGCTGGGCAGCCCGTTCGCGCCTGGCCTATCAGGGGCCTGGTCAGCTATTTGGCATTGTCCAGGGCGGGATGTACGCCGATTTACGGAGACGCTCACTGGAAGGCCTGCAAAAGCTCGACTTTCCGGGTCTCGCCGTGGGTGGCCTTTCGGTAGGCGAAAGCAAGGCCGAGATGATGCAGGTGTTGGAAGACCTCATGCCCTGGATGCCCAAGGATCGGCCGCGTTACCTGATGGGGGTGGGGACGCCGGAAGACCTGGTCGAGGGCGTCTATCGGGGCGTGGATATGTTCGATTGCGTCATGCCTACTCGAAACGCCCGCAACGGCTGGCTGTTTACCCGGGACGGCATCCTCAAGCTGCGTAACGCCCGCTATGAAAAAGACTCCCTACCTCCCGATCCGGAATGTGGCTGTTATACCTGCCAAAATTATAGTCGTGCCTACTTGCGGCACCTGCAGCGCAGCCAGGAAATATTGGGCGCCCGGCTGAATACCCAGCACAATCTTCATTATTACCAGGATCTCATGGCCGGTTTGCGCCAGGCCATCATGCAGCGGCGTCTGGAAGCTTTCCGGAAAGAATTTTATCAGCGGCGCACGACAAGTTCCCTCATTGACGCCTAAAGGCTACAATGGGCGCCCTCTAACCTGATCAGGAGTGGATAATGAGTTTTTCACCGATTGCCAATGCCTATGCCGGAACTGCAGCCGGTGGTGGTTCAGACTCCGGACTGATCATGATTGTGTATATTCTGGTTTTTGGCGCCATCATCTACTTCATGATGATTCGTCCGCAGATGAAAAAATCCAAAGAGCAGCGCCAACTCATGGCATCCATTTCCAAGGGTGATGAGGTTGTCACCCTGGGCGGACTCGCCGGCCGCGTTATGCAACTTGGCGACGAATATCTGCATATTGAAGTCGCTGAAGGCGTGACAGTGAAAGTCCAGAAAGCGGCGGTCACTTTGTTGCTTCCCAAAGGGACTCTGAAAAAACTTTAAGGCCTGTTCATGACCCGTTATCCGTGGTGGAAGTACCTGATTATTCTCCTGGTGGTGATCCCGGCATTGTTATATGCACTGCCCAATTTTTATGGCTGGCATGCCGCTGTAGAAGTACGCGCACCCATCGGCACCATCATTCCACCCGTAGCAACGCTGCAAGGCTGGCTGCAGGATGCCAAAATTCCAGTGACCCGGGTCAGCAGCGATGCCCAGGGCAGCACTTTTTTCTTCCCCGATGATAATGCCCAGGGGCTGGCGGAAACCTTGCTGCAGAATAAACTGCCGGCTAATGCCCAGGTGATCCTGTCACAAATGTCTGCCGAACCTGACTGGCTGAAATCCCTGGGTGGCAAGCCGGTCAACCTGGGTCTGGATTTGCGGGGCGGGGTGTATTTGCTGCTGCGGGTCGATACGGATGCCGTTATCAAACACGCCCTGGAACAGGATAGCGGTAGCTTGCGAACCTTCCTGCGTCACAAGGATCTTCAGTATCTCGCTGTCAACAATACGAGCCCCAGTTCTCTGGCCATTGAAATGGCCAGCCCGGCCCTGGCCCAGCAGGCACAAAAAGCCATTGCCCAGCAATACCCCGATTATGCGGTCACTGTTCAGCCCAAAGGCATTATCGAGGTGACCATCACCCCTGATGCCGCCAAAAAAATGAAAGATGATGCCCTCCAGCAGGCCATCGTGGTGATCCGCAATCGTATTGATGAGCTGGGGGTTTCGGAACCGGTCATTCAACGTCAGGGGATGGAACATATTGCGGTACAGTTGCCGGGTGTGCAGGATACCCAGCGCGCCAAGTCCATTATTGGTTCCACCGCGCAATTGGAGTTCAAGATGGTGGATGATCAGGCTAATATGGCCGATGCCCTGAAGGGTCAGCTGCCACCTGGAACCGCCCTTTATTACGGTCTGCATGGTTCACCTTATGTACTATATACCGATACGGTACTGACCGGCCGTTATTTGAGCAATGCCAGTGCCGGAGTGGATAACAATAATGGCGAATCCATCATTAACGTCAGTTTTAATAATGCCGGTACCCGCATTTTTGGTGATCTGACCAGTAAAAATGTGGGCAAGCGCATGGCGATTCTGCTCGATAACAAAGTGGTGACGGCCCCCGTCATTCGTGAAGCCATCACCGGTGGCAGAGCCCAGATCACCGGCTTTGCCAATCTCAAGGCGGCCAGCAATGCCGCCATTGAACTGCGGGCAGGGGCGTTGCCGGCGCCCGTACATATTTCCGAGGAGCGCACCGTAGGCCCCACCCTGGGTCAGGATTCCATTCATGACGGCGTCATGGCCGTGCTGTTTGGGATGGTTTTTGTGGTCGCATTTATGACCATTTACTATCGGGCCTTTGGCCTGATCGCGGATCTGGCTATTCTGGTCAATATTCTCGCTATTCTGGCGGTACTTTCCTTGATGGGAGGGACCCTGACCCTGCCGGGTATTGCCGGTATTGTGCTGAAAATCGGTTTGGCGGTGGATGCCAACGTGCTGGTTTTTGAACGCATCCGTGAGGAATTACGCCATGGCATGAGTGTGCGGGCAGCTATTGACGCCGGATTCAAAAAAGCCTTTGCGACCATTGTGGATTCCAATATTACGGTGTTGATTGCCGCACTGGTGCTCTTCCAGTTTGGTACCGGAGCTATCAAGGGATTTGCGCTGGTGCTGACTATCGGGGTAATCACCTCCATGTTTACCGCAACCATGATGAGTCGCGGGATTATCGAACGTGTCCTCGGTAAGCGACGCGTCCAGAAACTCTATATTTGAGGCGAGGTCATGGAATTATTTAAAGCACGTACCCATGTGGATTTCATGTCGAGGCGCTGGATATTTCTCGGCATATCTGCGTTGCTGATTGTGGCCTCCGTGGCGGTTTTTCTGGTGCGTGGACTGAATTACAGTATTGATTTTACCGGCGGCACCCTGGTGGAGCTGGCTTTCAGCAAAACCCCGGATCTGGGTGCGGTGCGAGGGACGCTGACGGCGGCAGGATTTCACAATGTGGTGGTGCAAACCTTTGGCGGAGATCGCGACCTGCTGATTCGTCTGCGCACGCAGCCGGGTGAGAGCAGCGCCGTAGGCACCCGCATTTTACAGGTCTTTCAGAAAAACCAGGCGGCCTATCCTGATGTACAGCTCCGGCGCACTGAGTATGTGGGCCCGGAAGTTGGCAAAGAGCTCCGCAACAAGGGCATCATGGCCTTGATTATTGTGACGCTGGGGATTCTGATTTACGTGGGGTTCCGCTTTGAATGGCGCTTTGCGGTGGGTGGGGTGCTGGCCATGCTCCATGATCCTATTCTGGTGGTGGGTTTTTTTGCCATCAGCCAGGAAGAGTTTTCCCTGACGGTCATCGCTGCTTTGTTGGTGATCATGGGTTATTCCCTGAACGACACCGTGGTGGTGTTTGACCGTATGCGTGAAGACCTGCGCGCCTCGCGCAGCGGAGATGTGGCGGGAATCTTCAATGTAGCCATCAATGAAACCCTGTCCAGAACGGTCATCACCAGTTTCATCACCTTCATGGTGGCGCTCTCCCTGTTTTTGTTTGGCGGGCCGGTCATTCATGGTTTTGCCACAGCCCTGGTGATTGGCGTGGTGGTCGGCACCTATTCTTCCATATTTGTCGCCAGCCCCATCGCCTTATGGTTGGGGTTGAAACGGGAGCATGTCCTCAAACGCCAATTTATCAGCTCCAAGGATCGTAACGATGGCGCCCGCTTGTAAGGTGTTTTACTGGTAGCGGATGATTCTATCCGAACGCCCGGGTTTTGAGGGCGTTTAGAGGGCTTGCCGAAGCCCTCATGAAAGCTTAATGTATGCCTCCACGGAGAGGTACCGAAGTGGCCATAACGGCGCCGACTCGAAATCGGATGGGGGTTAATAGCCCCACGTGGGTTCGAATCCCACCCTCTCCGCCATTTTTTCAAAAGGGGATCGTAAAGTTGGCCCCTACATAACTCCGGTGATAACCTGAGCCTCCTCCATATGCGCTAGCTATCTCGGTATAACCTCCAGTAAGGCTGATTTGTAAATAATGTGAAACAATATCGGTAATGGTACCGTAAAAATCAGCTACTGGTGTCGTTACGCCATCTACGGTCTGACTACCGTAGCCCGCATAAAGACGCATCACAGAATAAGGCGAAAATTTCTGCACATATATGACATACCCCAATGCTTCCAGGTAGTGATGAGGGTTGAAATAGCCACCATTAACGATACCCACGCCGCTGGTATATGCTCGGAAATATCCCTGAACCCCGAGGCTGATGGGTAGGCTACTGAAACTGTAAAATTCCGGAGTAACACGGGCTACAACGCCGTCACGTTGATTGGCATCACTAAAGGCTTGATGAAAATATGCTACACCCAATGTGCCAATATTCCTGAGACGA
>NZ_JBYCKQ010000043.1:0-12478 GCF_057473465.1 Acidithiobacillus sp. TH-A117 | reverse complement strand
CCTTGGCGGATTGCAGCAAGCGCCTGCGATCTGTAGCCACCAGACTGGCGACCTCGATGATGTTTTTTTCCGCATCGCCAGCGGCTGTAGCGACACCCTCTAGAAAGAAGATCACCCAAGACTCCCAATCCCCATCTGTGCGGATAGCTGACAGGCGACGGTAGTACTCAGCTTGGTGTTGTTTGAGGTAGCCGCTAAAGTACATCAAAGGCTCGGACAGTATCCCCCAGTGTTCAACCAGCACCGCGATCAGGAGGCGGCCAATGCGCCCGTTGCCGTCAAGAAACGGATGGATGGTTTCAAACTGCGCGTGAATGAGCGCTACCTTGACCATCGGTGGCAGATCCTTCGCTTCGTCATGGATGAAGCGCTCCATGTCGGCCAGCAGGGTTGATATATGCTCCGGCGGCGGCGGTACGAAAACCGCATTGCCGGGCCGTGTGCCACCAATCCAGTTTTGCGACCGACGCAACTCCCCGGGTTGTTTGCCCGCGCCGCGCGCTCCATCCAGCAGGCGTCGATGTGCCTCGCACAATAGCCGTACGCTGATGGGCAGTCCTTTCGGATCGCGCAGTTGCTCCTGTGTCCAGCGGAAGGCACGCAGGTAGTTGGTCACTTCTTCCACGTCGTCGGTGTTGCTGACTTTGAAACCTGCTTCTTCATCGAACAAGTCGGTCAGCGTGGCCTGCGTGCCCTCGATCTGTGACGTAAGCAGGGCTTCTTTACGGATAGCACTGTACAAGAGCCAATCAACCGAAGGCACCAAGCCGGAAACGCCTGCCAAACGTGCCAGCGCCAGTTCTGCCTGCCGATTGAGGTCAGTGAACACCTCGGGTGACAGGGCCGGCTCAGCTGGCGGCAAGGCGTGGGGTACGAAGGCACGCACCGACTCGTCCAGTGTCGTGGAAATTGAGTAGGTCCCAGTGATGCGTGTCATTGAAAGCTGTCTTTAGTAGAGTGTTATCAAATTAAAGCATTCTTTAGTGTGAATGACAACGATTAAAGACCGCTTTCATTGCCTCATAGTGAATCACTTTGTCCGACTTAGGACAAAGGACTACGCCACAAGTATGGGCTCAGATAGTTTGCGTGGTGCTACGTTACCAGACCCAACCCGTATTGGATTTTTGGCATAAAGACAGATCTGGAGCCGGAAACGCTGAAAACCGGGAGTTTCTGCAGATGGCCACGCGCAGCACAGGTGGCCCGAACCCCGCGTGGTGCGGGGATTTCGGGCAAGAAAAAGGGCCCGGAGATTTTCCGAGCCCTTCAATGTGGTGGAGCGGAGGAGGATCGAACTCCCGACCTTCGCATTGCGAACGCGACGCTCTCCCAGCTGAGCTACCGCCCCATGAGCGCGTAGGATAAAGAGAAGCCTAGCAGAATGCAACGTCCTGCAAGCCTGCGTCACCCTTTAAATCTTATCGGATCAAAACCGGCCAGGGTGCAGCGCCTGGCTTTGCCGGTCAGCGCCGCCCCACAACCATGACATCGCTGCCGAAGGGGAATATTTCAGGGCGTAAACCGGCCTCTTGCAGGGCGCTGGCAATTTCCTCCGGGTGCAGAAAATGATTGCCCTGTACGTGTTCGGTCAAGTTCTGGTAAGCCATTCCGCGCAAGGCTGGTTCGCGCAAGTGACGATGATCGTCGGGCCAGGCGGGTTCCCAAATGACGACAGCACCTTGCGGTTGGAGAGCTGCGCGCAGCTTCTCAAAAATGGCGCCGCGTTTCTCCCAAACGTGGTGGAGGGCGCGATTCATGGCAATCAAATCAGCAGGTTCCGGCAGCGTGAACGCGTGGATATCACCGGCGGCAAATTGCAGACGCTCCGCCAGACCTTCCTGGAGGGCTTTTTCCCGGGCCTGACGAATGTTTTCGTCAAAGCCATCCAGACCCAGACCCCGTAAGTTGCTGCAACGCCGGGCCAGAGCCCTGAGGTACCAGCCATTGCCGCAGCCGAGATCGACGGCGAGGCCACCCCGGGCATCCACTTCGGCGAAGATGGGCACTTGCGGGCAGATTTTTTCCTCGAAAGTCTTGCGGAAATTGTTTTCGAGCATCAACCCGAACCAGGGCAAAATGGTTTCCCGTTCAGCCAGGACCTTTTCGCCCGGTCGCTCACCGGTGCGCATCAGTCCGGCAGCGCGCTCGGCCATATGTGCCGACAATACCGAACCCACTGCCGTAGCCATGCGGCTGCCCGGCGCTTCCGGGCGCATGCTGTCACCATCTTCGCTGAGTTGCCATTGATCCTCGGCATCGAGTTCCAGCCAGCCAAAAGCATAGGCGGCATCGCACCAGCGCTGCACATAGCCTGCATCCATGCCAGCTTGTTGGGCGAGGCCTTGCGTGTCTGCTCGCTGCAGTTGATGCAGGGCACTGAACAGTCCGTTGACGACACCAATGAAGGCAATATTCAGGGATTGTGCGCCCTGAGCCTGTTGTCTGAGTTCGTCCATGCTGCGTAAGGTCATGTAATCTCCTTTTTCAATGGGTTAAATGAGATATTTCAGCCCGACCACGGTCAGTAATGCCAATGTGGCCAGTAAAAACGTGCGTTGATTAATGCGCATGTGCAGGCGATTCCCTGCCCAGAGTCCCAACAGTACGGGCGGAATCAGCATCAGGAAGCCCAGCGCCAGTTGCCAGGTCAGCAGGGCCAGAGCAACGTACATAAACCCGCGCAGGATATTGTCGGTCAGGGCAATGCCTTGAAAGGTGGCGCGAAAAGCGCGTTTATCGAGGTGACGCATCTGCAGGTAGGCGACAATGGGCGGCCCGCCGCCACCATAAAGGCTACCCACCACGCCCCCGAAAATACCCAGAGGCGTGCCCCAGGGCAGACTGATGCGCGGCAGACGCTCGGGTTTCATGACGAGGGCGTAAACCACATAGGCAAGAATGAATACACCCAGAAAGCGGGTCAGATTCTGGGCATTGGTATCGGCGAGAATAAAAGAACCGATGGCCAGCCCAACGATGCTGCCGGGAATCAGCCAGCGTAGCTCCGGCCAGTGCATCTCCCGAAAATCATAGGCACCGAGGAGCACCGAACCCAGTAAATCCAGGAGCAGGACCACAGGGACCACTTCCTTGATGGGAAAAATCAGGGTGAGCAGTGCCACCGAAATCAATCCGGACCCGAAGCCGATCACCGCGCGGACATAAAATGCCAGGAGCACAATGACTCCGGCGATGGTCCAGAGGAGGGGAGAGTGGGCAAGGGTGGCGTAGGAAAGGGATGCGTGTAAGTTCATACCGACCAGTCTATAAGTTTTGTGGAATGTCTGCCATATCCGGCTGAATCGCAGCGTTGGGAAAAGAAAAAACTGTATAGGCATTTCAGAAAAAATAGCCTAATATGACATTATCCTGAGAAGTTGCTTTAAAACTTTTTGCATTTTGTTGATGGGGGAGGGTTGACCCATGCTGCCGCATCTATCGAGTAATACTGTATTTTTACCGCAAAAAAAGCGCTCGCCAAGGCTTCAGGCATGGTTCTGGAGCCTGTTCTTTCTGGGGTGCGCGCTGCTTTTGAGCATTCCCGCCGCGCGGGCTGACGACAGCGGTCAGCCGCCCATCGATGCCCGCGCCTACATTCTGATGAATGCTCAAAGCGGGGCCATTATCGCGGCCAAAAATGCCTATCAACCCTACGCCATTGCCAGCATCACCAAGCTCATGACCCTGTACCTGCTTTTCAAGGACATCAACGCCGGTGGTTTGAGTCTGAATCAGGAGTTTGTCCCGTGTCGGGCGGCCTTGCAAACGGGTGGGTCGAGCATGTTCATGCATCCCGGTTTGCACTTTTCTGTGGCGCAAATGATTTTGGGTATGACGGTTCCTTCAGGTAATGATGCCGCCGTGGAAGCGGCGCATCTGGTTGCGGGCAGTGTCCCGGCTTTTGTGCGGGAGATGAATCAGACCGCCCGCAAAATCGGCATGTTATCCACAACCTACTATGATCCCGATGGTTTGCCCCATCCCAATAATACGGCCAGCCCCTATGATGTTGCCGTGCTGACCCGTCGCATCATGACGGATTTCCCCCAGTACATGCATTTTTTCAATCATGAAAATTTCACTTACGCGGGTATTACTAGTCCCAATCCTAACCTGCTGGTGGGGCGTGTCCCTTTCATTACAGGTATGAAAAGCGGTTATACCGACGCCGCAGGTCACTGCCTGGTCGCGACCGGCACCCAGAATGGTGTGCAACTTATTGCGGTGATTCTGGGAGTGCCTTCATTTACGGATGAAAACCGGGGTTTCTGGAAGGCCTCCTGGCAAAGTCTGAAATTACTGGACTGGGGTTTTGCCCGGACCCTGTGGCTGCCCAGCACTCCGCATCTGGAAAAAACCTCCGCACCTTAAAAGCTTACTCCTGCAGAGGAGGGCTGCTCTCGGCCTTCCCACCTGTATCGCGTGGCGGTTTTTTCAGAAATAAAATCAACGGAATCATGACCAGGAAACCGTAAAATACCAGTACAAAAGCATCGAGCGTGCCACGCATGTTTGCCTGACTGTAAAGGACGACGTTGCCCAGCACCTGCCAGGTGGTGGGATTCTGGGTCATGCCTGCCGCAGCCAGATAATGGTGGAATGCCGGATTGAAGGGATTGATGAACTTGCTCATCTGATTCCAGCCTACCTGGGTTTCCTGACTCATGACCGTAGAGACAATGGCGATACCGACACTACCGCCCAGGGTCCGCATCAGATTGAAAATGCCTGACCCTTCTGCCTGCTGGGATTTTTTGATAGTGGTGAAAGCCAGGGTAAACAAAGGAATGGTCACCAGACCAAAACCAATACCGCGTATGAAACTGGGCCAGATTACCCACTCCATGTTAATATTGAGGTTGTACAGCGTGGTGAGATAGGTGCCGAATGCGCCGATGACAATGCCGACCAGCACAATATCACGGGGATTGACGCCCTTGCCGAGCAGGCGGCCTGCCAGCATCATCGCCAGCATCGCGCCGATACCCTGAGGGGCCATGACCAGACCGGCGGTAAACGCCTCATAGTGCATGAGACTTTCCAGCATGATGGGCAGGATCACCATGGTACCGAACAGCGCCAGTCCAAATATGCCAATCCCCATGCTGCCAATGGCCAGGTTACGGTCTTTGAGCAGGCGCAAATCCACAATAGGATGTTTCACTGTCAGGGAGCGCCACACAAAAAATAGTAAGCCGAGGATGGTGATCAGGGTCAGGATGATAATGGTGTGGGAACTGAACCAGTCATCCTGATCACCAAGGCTGAGAATGCCTTGCAGAGAACCCAGACCCAAAGCCATCAGCCCGAATCCGGTCCAGTCCACAGGACGGGGATTGGGACTCTTGCCGCCGTCGGGTACGCTCTGCATGAGCAAAAAGGCGAGAATGCCAAAGGGGATATTGACATAAAATACCCAACGCCAACTCAAAGTGTCCGTCAGGTACCCGCCCAGGGTCGGTCCCAGGATCGGCCCGAGCATGATACCCATCCCCAGTATAGCCATGGCCTGCCCGCGTTTGTTGGCCGGATAGGCGCCGAGCATGATGGTTTGTCCGACGGGGGCCAGGGACGCCCCGAATATACCCTGCAGAAAACGCCAGATTACAATTTCGGTGAGGCTGTGGGATTGTCCGCACAGGGCCGAGGAAATCACAAATCCGACCACACTCCAGAGCATGATGTTGCGCTGCCCGTAGCGTTCCACCAGCAGGCCGGTGAGGGGCAGGACAATGACGTTGGCCACCATATAAGAGGTCAGCACCCAGGTAATCTGGTCGCTGTTGGCCTGTAGGGAGCCGCGCATGTAGGTCAGGGCGACATTGACAATGGTGAGATCCAGAACCTGCATGACTACGGCAAGCATGACCGCCACCGTGATGGTCAGGCGTGATGTAGATTGTTCTTGCGCCACCCGTTGGACTCCTTGTCAGGGATGATATATCAATCAGATACCGACCGTTCGGTCAGTATAGTGGGCAAGAAGCTGACTCGCAAGGGCTCTACCCGTCAATGGTTCATTCTCCGCAACGAGCAAAAAAAACCGGCCACGGGGGCCGGTTGCGGAGGAGGAAGGGGATCAGGCAGCACGCGGAACCGCCAGATCCCGCAGATCCTCGTTGTTCATGAAGGCTTCACGCAGCTCCTCATCAGTCACATCGGCGAAGCAATAACCCGCTTCTTCCAGTTGGTAAACCAAAGTAATCATCGCGAATTCCTGTTCCATTTCCATGACCTTTCTCCATCAGTAAATAAGGTATAACTAACATACATAGATATTATGGCTATGTCAATATAATAAATATCTAATATAGGGTAGCCGTGTCCGTGCTTGGGAGATGCTTTGCAGCGACTTTGGTCCGCGCCGTTGTTGTTCTTGGCGAAATCCCGCGCCCGGCTGGCGCACTGTCTGAGCCCGCAGGGCGAGTTTTCGCCTGCCAGCGGGATGAGTCATAGAACAACAGGCAAGGACCGTTGGAGCAAAAAGCATCTCCCAAGCACGGACACGGCTACCCTTCAGCCCTGCAAAAGCGCTTCTTCGTCTGGCTTTAACCAACGCCACTGCCCACTGGCCAGATCTCCCAGGGTCAGATGACCGATGCTGATCCGGATCAGGCGCAGTACCTCTACATCCACTTCTTGCAGGAGGCGCCGGATCTGGCGATTGCGACCCTCCTCCAGAATGAATTCGAGCCACTGGGTTTTGCCGCCGCAACGCAGTTCGCGAATCTGCATGGGCAGGCAGGGCCGGTTATCGAGCACGCTGTGCCGGGCCATGTGTTGCAGGATTCCCGGCGCAAGGGGCGGGCGGATCTGTACATGGTAGGTTTTGGCTAGATGTTGTTGCGGATCGAGGAGTTGCTGGGCCCAAGCCGGATCGTTGCTGAACAGCAACAAACCGGAGCTGGCCTGATCCAGCCGTCCGACAGGAGCCAGCCATGGCTCGGTTGGCAATAAGTCATAAACTGTGGGCCGCCCTTTTTCATCGGCGCGGGTGCTGACCATTCCTCGAGGCTTGTGAAGCATGAGCACCTGGCGTACGGGTTGCTCCAGGGGTCGTCCATCCACCGTAATCTGTGCATGCTGTGGCGAAAAGCGTGCTTCCGGGTCAAGTACCTGCTGTCCGTTGACCAAAACCCGACCGGCACGAATCCAGGCTGCGGCCACAGTCCTGGAGCACAGCCCGGCTTTGGACAAGAGGCGAGCCAAACCGTGATGGGGTTCTTTCTGGCCCCCCTGTTTGCGGTCGAGATGGCTTGGGTAGAGGGACGGCTTTGGACTATTCTTGAGAGGGTAATTTATTTTCTTCATTTTTTAAGGATCTCAAAATGGCACATGAAACAATGCACGAGTCTTTGGAGTCTCTGTCCAGTGATACCCTGGATATTCACCGGGCCATATCCTCGCTGATGGAGGAGTTTGAAGCCGTTGACTGGTACCAGCAGCGCGCCGATGCCTGCAAGGATCCTCACTTGAAGCAGGTTCTGGAACACAATCGGGATGAAGAAATCGAACATGCCGCCATGGTCCTGGAATGGTTGCGCCGGAAAATGCCGAGGCTGGACAAGGAGCTGCGTGAATATCTGTTTACCGAGGGCTCCATAACCGGCCACGAAGCCGAAGCCATGGGCCGGGAATAAATAGGGGTTATCAGGGCAGGAAACGGGCGCAGAGTTCATTGTAAAAGTTGAGCCCCTGGTCGGTAGGCCGGATGCTTTCTGCATCCGCCTGCACTAAACCTTCGCGACGAGCGCGGCGGATTTGCGGCTCGATGAGCAGGCTGTCGAGTCCCGTCCGCTCGGTGAACAGGCGGATGGGGAAACCTTCGGTTAGGCGCAAGGCATTGAGCATGAACTCGAAAGGACGTTCTTCCGGCGGGATGGGGGTGGAGTCGCCCAGTACTTCCCGGTTGCTGAGGGCATCATTCATATAAGTTTCCGGGCGGCTGGGCTTGCGGGTGCGCCAGATCCCTTCGGCCTGGGTGATCTTACCGTGGGCACCGGCGCCAATCCCCAAATAGTCACCATACAGCCAGTAATTGCGATTATGCTGACATTGTTCTCCGGGGCGGGCGTGGGCGGAAATTTCATAGCGCGGGAGTCCGTGACTTGCGAGGGTGTCGCGCAGGCGGTTTTCCATGTCCACTGCAGTGTCTTCGTCCGGCATTTGCGCCGGCGGATGGCTGGCAAAAGGTGTTCCTGTTTCCAGGGTCAGTTGATACAGAGACAGATGCGGAGGCTGATACTGCAGGGCCGTGTGCAGGTCGGTCAGGGCTTCGTCCACGCTTTGCCCGGGGAGGGCGAACATGAGGTCGAGGTTGAAACTGGCAAATTGCGCCGCCATGGCCTTTTCTATGGCGCGCTGGGCGGCAGCGGCATCGTGAATGCGCCCGAGGCGCTGCAGATGGGTATTGTTGAAAGACTGGATGCCGAGGGAAAGACGGGTTATCCCGGCCTCCCGAAAATCCCTGAAGGCATCTGCTTCCACAGCGCCGGGGTTGGCCTCCAGAGTGACTTCCATGCCTGACAAGGGCTGCAGGCGGGCACGGATATCGGAAAGCAGTTGGTGGATGACCTCCGGCGGAAACAGGCTGGGGGTACCACCGCCCATGAAAATGCTGTGCAGGCGACGGCCCCAGATGCGTGGTAGTTCCCGATCCAGATCGGCAATCAGGGCTTCGGCGTAGCGTTCCGCAGGAATCTGTTCGGCCGCATGGGAATTGAAGTCACAATAGGGACACTTGGCTTTACACCAGGGCAAATGCACATATAGTGAGAAGCTGGACGATGGTTTCAGACTGGGATTCATGAATACTCGTGAGAGGAACAGCATGGCGACGGATACTGATACAATACCTCTATTTTTACTCCGATCCGTACTTTTTCCCAAGGCTTTGTTAGGGCTGAGGGTGTTTGAACCGCGTTATCTGGATATGGTGAGCAGTTCCCTGCGCAATGATCGCGGTTTTGGCATTTGCCTGACCCATCCGCGTGGTGATGGTCATGCCGAACCTGAGCGGGTCGGCACCCTCGCGCGTATTGTCGATTGGGGCGGTGAGCCGGGTGTGCTGGAGATTCAGGTGGAAGGACAGCAACGATTTACCATTCAGGATTGGCATTATGCGGGTGCTTTGGCCATGGCCTCGGTCCACTACTGGGCGGAGGAACCCGTCGTCCCCATGCGCCGCGAAGATGACCTGCTCCGCGCCATCCTCAAAGAATTGCTGGGCGAGGCGGCGGCCAGAGACCTGGATGCCAGTACGGCAGGGATGATTCTCGCCCAGGCGCTACCGGCTTCTCCCGAAGAAAAGCAGGCGCTGCTTGTGCTTCAGGATCCCCTGGAACGCTTGCGACGTATCCACGACCTGCTCAATCAACGCGGTGGGGCCTAGTGCTTGCCCTTCCCGTAAATATAAGTGGAGAAGTCCGTATAATTCTGGGAAAGATTACGGAATAAATGGTCGAGGCTGATGATGGCCTGTTCCAGAATATTCACCGTAATGTAGGGTTTCTCGACCTTGAGGCGTTGATATCGGGCGCGGGTCAGGACCAGCACCTGGGTATCGTCGCTTTTGGCGAGAATGCGGGCGCTGCGCGGTTGCCGATCAAAAAAGGACATTTCCCCCGCCATCTCGCCGTCTTTCACCCGCACCACTTCCATTTCGTCGCCATCGGCCGTATGGTGGATGATGGCCATTTCGCCCTTGACGCAGAAAAACAGGGCTTCACCGAGCGTACCCCACTCGGCAATGACCTGATCGGTATGGAACTGGGCATGGGTCACGTATTCGGCCAGGGTCTGAATTTCAGCAATGGTCAATGACTGGGCCAGATGATGTTGCTTCAGAAATTGGGTAATTTCGACATGGGCGACAGTAGACATGAGGATATCCTCGTTTCTGGGGGCTTGGACTCATTATAGGGGTTTATGATGCGGGAAGGACAGGGCTACAATGCTCCTCCCGCCATCAGATGAGTACTGAAAATGAGTCGACCCAGTGGAAGAACAGCAGACGCCTTGCGTCCCATCGCTATCACCCGCCATTTCACCAAACATGCCGAAGGCTCGGTGTTGATGGCCTGTGGAGATACCAAGGTCTTATGCACAGCCAGCATTGAGGAAAAAGTGCCACCTTTTTTGCGGGGCACAGGGCAGGGCTGGGTCACCGCAGAGTACAGTATGTTGCCCCGGGCCACCCAGGACCGGATGCAGCGGGAATCGGCCAAAGGTAAAATCTCTGGACGCACCCACGAAATTCAACGCCTGATTGGTCGGAGTCTGCGCGCAGCCGTTGATTTGCAGGCTTTGGGTGAGCGCACCATCTGGGTGGATTGTGATGTGCTGCAGGCGGATGGTGGTACCCGGACCACCAGCATTACCGGCGCCTGTCTGGCGGTGGCGGATGCCTTGCAGACCCTGCGGCGCAATGGGAAAGTCCAGGGGAACCCCATGCGTGACTGGGTGGCTGCCATTTCGGTGGGTATGTATCAGGGCCAGGCCGTGCTGGACCTGGATTATGCCGAAGACAGCCATGCCGAAGTGGACATGAATGTGGTGATGACCGGCGCCGGCGCTTTTGTGGAAGTCCAGGGAACGGCAGAAGGCGCGGTTTTCAGCGATGCAGAGATGGCGCAGATGCTGGCCCTGGCGCGTCAGGGTATTCGTGACCTGGTCGCCCGCCAACGCCAGGAAATCCCTGAGGCTGTGCCGTGAAAGCGCTGCTGCTGGCGACTGCTAATGCCGGCAAAATCCGCGAGCTCGATAGCTTGCTCAGTCCGCGTGGCTATCAAATACATGCTCAGAATGATCTGGGCATTGCCGGAGCGGCCGAAACTGGCAGCACTTTTGTGGAAAATGCCTTGCTCAAGGCCCGCCATGGCGCGGCTTTGTCAGGAATGGCGGCTCTTGCCGAAGATTCCGGGCTTTGTGTTCCCGCCTTGCAAGGGGCGCCGGGACTGTTTTCGGCGCGTTACGCCGGAGAGGATGCCAGTGATGCCGAGAATAACCAGCGCTTACTGGACGAGATGCAGAATTTACAGGGCGCAGAACGTGGTGCCTATTATGTGGCCTGCATGGTTTTTCTGGAGTCGGCAGAGGATCCTGCGCCTATCGTGGCCCAGGGGTTCTGGTCAGGTGCCATTGCACCGGCCCCGCAGGGGGAAGGAGGATTTGGTTACGATCCACTCTTTTGGCCGAGAGGCAGCACGCGCAGTGCGGCGGAATGGACCTTGGTGGAAAAAAATCGGGTGAGTCACCGGGCGCTTGCCCTGGAAAGATTGTTGAAGCTCTTGGCTGAGCGTCAGGCGCCCCAGCCACTGTCCGAAAGGGGTTGACGCAGTCGGGTCAGCGCCCGCACCTGCAGTTGTCGTACGGCCTCGCGGCTGACGCCCATGCGCTCGGCCACGGCTTCCAGAGTCATCGGCGAATCGCCATGGATGCCGTAGCGAAAAATCATGACTTCCCGTTGTTTTTCATTGAGCTCGGCCAGATGCTCGCGGAGTGCCTTGCAGATGGACTCGCGATCGTAATCCATGTCGGGACTGGCGGTATCGCCGGGAACCTGTTCAACGCGGCTGGGGCCATCAGCGAATTCTTCATCAAGAGAGCAGACGCGGATATCAGCAAAATCCAGAGCGCGCATGGTACTTTCGCGCACCCCTAGTGCTTCCCGGCGTTGCTCACGCCGCGTGTCGTCATTATGTTCGCTTTCGTCTTCTCCCCGCTGTAAATAGGCATGCAGGGATTTAGCCAGATAATCGGGCAGACGAATAAAGCGGGAACGGATCAGGGCGCGTTGCATGGCCTCGCGAATCCACCAGGTGGCATAACTGGAGAAACGCGTGCCCAGGCCCTCGCGGAAGCGATCGGCAGCACGCAACAAACCCATATAGCCTTCCTGAAGCAAGTCTTCCTGGCTGAGGCCCTTGTTGCGATAGGATCGGGCTACGGCCCTGACCAGGGGCATGTGCGCAGAAATGAGGGTGGCCCTGGCGCTATCATCACCCTGGCGAAGGCGGCGGATCAATTGTAATTCCTGGTCCTGGGTGAGAAAGGGGCTGCTGTTCTCACTGGCCATGAAATCCGCCAGTGGCGGCGGGTCGATGGCTGGCGGAACATCAGGTAAGGCTTCGTTCAATTCTCTCGCTTCCGTTCGCATGGGCTTCCCCTGGTTTTAAAGACCACAATTACTCTAACATTGTAATCTAATATTCTATATATAAAAGCATTTTTGCTATTTCATATATTAGCATTCTTTTTGATCGCCCTGTCAAGCACATGCAACGCTTGTTTTGCGCTTTTTACAACGTCACCAGTAGCAAGGATTTTTTTGACTCGCGCAGTTGATCTGCCTATACTCTGCCACTTTCTCGCTAAGCATTTATTTTTGATGAGGTCAGAAACCTTCTATGCCAACTGTTCGTGTTAAAGAAAATGAACCTTTCGAAGTGGCGCTGCGGCGCTTCAAACGCTCCTG
>NZ_JBYCKQ010000042.1:0-50696 GCF_057473465.1 Acidithiobacillus sp. TH-A117 | reverse complement strand
CTGCCCACGATCCGCCAGAATCATTGCCCACCATCGCCCAGAATCACCGCCCACGATCATTCAGAATGACTGCCCACGATGGGCCAGAATACGCACTACCTGCTCCGCAGGGTCGCCAATGGACGGGGTCGAGTTGGTGCAGTGGTGGACGGCTTCGCCGCCAACATGCACCCCGACCCCCAAAAAGCCCTATTGTAACCGTTACACTATCCCGTAAAGCGAGTCACAGACCTGCCCTGGTAGTGGCAGGCCGGCGAGCCAGACAAGACACGACAATCCTTGGCAGGAATAGTGACATAGACGCCGGCATTGTTCAGGGTTTGAGCAATGTACTGGACTTTGCCATCATTGATAGTGCCCATAAGGCGCAAGGTTTGGGAAGGCGGGAACTGGGCAGACGTGCCCGCAGGGTAGTGGATAGGTGCAGGTCGGGCGATGGTTTGCAAATGACTGTCCAGGCCCGTCACCATCTTCATATAGTCCTGCATGACTACATAGTTATATGACACCCATACAATGCTGACCACGCCCAGGATCAGGGCCAGAAAAAGCAAGATCACAGCCCAATGAGGGCCACGACGTTCTCGAGGCGGCAGGGTAATAATGAAGTTCTGGACATCCTTGCCTGTAGCCAGGTCAGGCAGGCGATCCAATATAATGGGTTCAATTCGGCGATCTTCTGGCATGGTGATGCCCTTCCCTGCTTTTATATCGGCTTTATAGATAGTCGATCAGGCAAGGAAAGGCAAGGTATGAATTTCATTCACTCAAATAGCGTTGGCCAAGGGTATTTTTGATGAATTTGATTCATGCAGGGGTAAACACCAAGCAGTCAGCCAGTCATTCAGGCGCTTAGATAACAGATAGTCGGTCATGATGGCTTTATGCAGTTCATGGGCCTGCACAGGGAGTAAAGCGCGGAACTGGTCAAGGGCGGTCAGGCGATAAATCCATGCAGCGGTATCGTTTTCGACACGATAGACGGGCAAATCAATATTAAAAGCTTCAACCCCATCACTGCATAGAACAGGGTAACCACAGGCACCCAGTTCAAGAATCCGCAAGGCTGATTTTGCATGGTTATAGCGGCTGACTTCCAATGGAGCCACGGCCAGGTCCAGGGCAAGGGTTGCCAGTTTTGCAGGGTAGTCAGATATAGGCACGGCGGGATGGTATTCCGCAGCCATTTTGCGCAAAGCATCAGGCACGGCGCCCAGGAATACCCAATCCATAAAGTGGCGGGTTTGCTGTACTACAGGGATCAAGAGCTTGAGATCACCGAGATGGCCCGATGATCCGGCCCAGCCAACACGCAGGTTTTTATTGTGCAACTGTTGCGATTGATGAACGGGTAAGGTCGCCCAGGGATGATCCGGTAGGGTGTTCTGGCAGGCTATGGATTCAGGGACCATAGATCCGTATTCGCGCTGGAGAAAAGCGGTAGAAGTCACCAGGCGATCACATAAGGCAGTAGCTTCTGCGAAGCGGGATAAAGCGTCATTGTGGAACCCTTTCCTAAATCGGTTTGTTTCTGGAATCTCAGAGATCAGGTCATCAATCTCCATCACAAATTTTGCTCTAGGCAACAATTCACGGTAGCGCTTCATTGCGGCAATCTGTTCGCGTTCAAGGACGCGCTGGAAAACCACCACGTCAGGGCGTAACTGGAGCAAGGTTTCATCGTCCAGGAAAAAATCCACTGCCAGGCCCTCGATCTTTCCAGCGCGAATCAGGGCATGGAGCGGGTCTATAACGCGATAGTTTCCGCAGGCGTAATGGTCGGCAGGGTGAGCCAGTACAAAGGGTTTTGAGTTCATGGGTTTTTATCTCCACTTATGGGATGAAATTAAGCGTCTTGATAACACCCGACACCTGAGATTCAGCATCTTCAAAGGATTTGAGGAGCTCCGGCTTAATCGCACGTTGTGCTATCAGCGCTGATTCGACAGCATCCGCTACTCTACTTAGTGCCGGTGATGCAGTATCGAAAAGGTCAACAAAAATGAAAGACTTACTGACACCGTTCAACCGCGAAATCCTGTCAAGTAGTGCGTTCTGCTCGACAGTTAGCGTGACGGTTATTCGTGGGCGAAGCGTTGGCATATGACACCTCCTAAGGTTCGGCAGGGTGAGCCAGTACAAAAGGCTTTGAGTTCATGGGCAGGTCTCCAATCAAACAGGGTTAATCATTTTCCAGCTTGGCAAAATCTTCATTGGTGGCCTGGTTCAGGCCGGCACAGTCTTTCCGCAACAGTTGCGATGCATTGTCCTCAACCTGGCCAGCGCGTTGGTACCAATTCCAGCGAGGCGCAGTGGCATGATAAGCGCAGCCTGACAAAGCCAGCAGGACAGCAATCAGGACAGAGGCCGTCATTAGCCAATGCAGCAGGTTAAAGTGCATCAATAGCGCCTCATGATTTTACGCCACAACCAGGACCCCGCTATCAATACAGCAACCAAGATCAGGGCCAGCAAAATCAGGTGCAGGGCTGATACATGGCGCGACTCTTTCCAGATCGCGACATAGATCAGCCCACGGATCACCGCAGAAACGACCAAGTGCAGTAGGTAATGGGTCACAGCCCTGCCCTATCAATCACAGGCAAACCGCTCGACACGAGCAAAGCGCGAACGGTAGTAGTGATGCATATGCGCTACTACTGCATACAGATGATAACGGCAGTCCCGTCTATCCGATTTAGCAGGCATATAAGGCGCTGTTGGGTAATCGTACAAATGCACCACCGGATTATAAATCCGATTCAAGCTATCACAAAGCATACCACTGGTTATAAAAAAGCGTTTACGTTGGTTTGAAGTATTCATTTTACACCTTCCTTATTAGCGGTCACTTAGTTGTAATCCGGTACTTTCTTTATACAATACTGGCGTCCAAAAAGCAAGCATTTTTCTCTTTTTTTTCTATTTTTTTATGCATTTTTCTTTGCTTATCATATTTCACCTTATGCGCTTGCGCGCGTAATGCAGGGGCCATATAACCACATCCTGCGCTCCGCTTCGGTTGCGGACGAAAACAAAAATTTGCAAGCAAATTTCCATTTTCGCCCGCTCTACTTTTGCCCTGCGGGGCTTTGCTAAAGCTTTTTTTCTGGCACATCTCTAAGTTAGTCATTTTATAGTTCCATTGTGCAGAACAAAGGACGGTATCTTTCATCATGGCAATATATTCGCAGCAGCGTGGTGCACATACTGGGCAGTCGTTGGGGGCAGGATATCATGGCGTTTTTTATGGACAGTTCCACTGGTCGGGTTTACAGATACATACCCGCCAGCGAAGTGGCAGACCTCAAGGCCATCCAGGGATTCACAGCGCGAGGCGTTCACTGTTTCTACACGGCCAGAGGCAGACTGCAGGACATAATGCTTGACACCATTGCTGGATATATCGCCGACGATCCTAAATTTTTCGCTGATCATGGGGAGACTAGAGAGTTGTGCACGTTTGAGCTTCACAGAGGCGTCATGAAATTGCTGGAGGGGGTGCTGGGACTGGAAGACTAGAGGACGGGGGGCAGCAAAAGATGCAGGGGTACCAGGAGCACCAGGGGTTAAGGGGTGCGTGTACTTGGTTTCATGGAAAGCCTTGACACTTTGGCCAAACATGTTGGAGACACGATGATAGGCAAACCATCCGAGGAAAGGGAGGAAGAGGAGCAGAGCAAGCATACCCCAAACACGGAGGGGGATATGACGCTTGACGGTATGCACTTCAGCGGATTTGTAATAAGGGAAGATTTTCTTGGGAAGCTTACGGCGCACCTTAGTAGCTTCTTTCTTCTCATGGTAGCCATTAGGATCATCGCAACAATGTTGCCAGTGAAACATGGTAGTACCATTAAGGCCAAAGGTGCGTTTAGCATGGTAGTGGGAACCAACCAGGCGACGAACATGCTTGTCTAAAAGCATGGGGTCCTGAGTCACAAAGACAAGATCAATGCCCAGGTGCCGATGGGTTTCGAGAGCCGCCACATACTCAGGAACGGGAGCACCGGGAGGGCGAGAACGGAAGATACGCTGACACTCATCAATAATAACCACAGAACCAGCAGGGCAATCCATCCACCTAGTAGGATCGTCCAGGATAGTCACAGGTAAAGTGGAAAGACCCAAGTCAGAGAAAGGAACACCAGAAGCAAAAACCTGAATAGGTTCTTTAGAACCATTCACATCACGAAAAGACTCAGCAGCACCCAAAGGGGGGCGGGCAACATAGTCATAGATGGTAAAAAGGGTTTTACCAGCACCAGGTAAACCAGTACGAAGAGTAATCATGAAGAAACCTTAGTAAAGTAGAAACGATTAGTAATAGCCAGAGAAGCTTTGATAGAAATACAAGAAAGTAAGACTTGGATGCCTTGGTAGACACCAAACATGTGAAAAAGTGTATTAGTAGAGGCAGCCATTTGAGACATATCAGAAATGGCAGTAGAAAGATTATTAGAAAGAGCAGAAAAACCAGTGTAGGAAATAAGGCCAACCCCGATAGAAAGAAGCATCTGGGGCAGAAGGTTCTTCATGAACCAAGAGGCAACAGAGGTAAGAAGTAACATAAGAAAGGCAGGCATGGATCACCTCACAATCAACAAAAGGCCGACGAGAGAAAAGACACCGATAATGACAGGACGGACATCACCAGCTAAATCACAAGCATAAGTAAAGGGGATAGAAAAGGTAGTACCATAAACAGTAAAAGTAACAGGAGAAGGACAAGTCTGAGAGGTAGTTTCGGAAATAGAAGGAATAGAACCTAAAGACTGAGTAGAAGAAGAAAAAGAGGGTAAAGAAGGCAAGGAGATAGAAGAAGGGTAAGACTGAGAAGAAGTAGGAGCAATAGAAGAACCAGTAGAAGAAGTAGGAGACGTAGAAGAACCAGAACCAGAACCATTAGAAGAAATACACTGCATAGAAGAACCAGAACCAATAGAAGAATCACCAGAAGGACAAGAATAAGTACCGTTGGCATTTTTAGTAGCAGGAGAAGAAGAAAAAGAGGAGGAAGAGCCACCAGTAGAAGGATTAGAAGAAGAGGAAATTTGATAACAGGAAACAGAACCAGAACCAGAAGTAGAAGAAGCAGAACCAGGAGGACAAGTAGGAGAACCGTTAGAAGAAACCACAGGGGCAACGGGAGTTAATTGAGAGGGAGAAGAACCGCCAGTACAAGCAGAATCGGAACCAGCATTAATAGCAGAAGAAAAAGAACCGGAAGAAGACTGACAAATACAACCATTAGTACCAGGAACAAAAGAAGAGCCAGAAGAACAAGTAGTAGTAGAAGAAGTAGAAGCAGTGGGAGCGGTAGAAGTACCAGAACCAGAAGAAGGGGTACAAGACTTACCGTTAGTCACAGTAGCGGCAGTACAAATACCAGACATACAAACAGTAACGCCACCAGAAGAAGATTCACAATCATCAGAGGGATCGCAAAAAGCATCAGAAGATTGAGGATCAACAGGCATACCAGCAGGAGGAGTGCACTTGGCAACAGGAGCAGAAGGAGCACAAACGCCAGAAGAATTAAGAGAAAAACCAGAAGGGCAGGAAGAAGAGGTAGCAGAAGTAAGAGAACAGGTAAGAATAACATCACCATAAGGCAAATTAACGCACCAATATTGAGCATTGGTAGTAACATAAGCTAGTAAACCATCAGAAGAACAGGCATCAGAAAGAGAATCGAAAACATAAGCAGGAGAACCACCGTAATTTTCACCAGTAGAATGGACCTGACAAACATAATTACCAACAGGGGAAGAAGAAACAGGGGAAAAAGAAGCATAAGAAGCAAAAGAAAAAGAAGAAAAGAAATAAAGGAAGAGCAGCGGAAGGGCGCGACGCGAGCGCCCGCGCCCTTCCCCGCTTGCTTGTACTCGTTTCAGCGAACAGTTAAAAAAAGAGATAAGCAAAGCACACCGTGAACACAATAAGGATAAAGAACCAGAGCATGTTGATTGCCTCATGTCAGTCAGGCCACAAAAGAAGTTTGACGGGAGGCCATGCCATCACCGTATGATTTGGCCCATTCATCAAGCTCATCATTGACAGCATCCACGCGACGTTTAGCCAGGCGTGCAGCATGGTAGAGCAGGTAAGATTTTGTCTTAGCATCTAGGTTTTTGGCATTCGCCAGGCCACGGATGGAGCCATAGCGTGAGAAGTGGCGATCCCAGGCGTCATAGATGGCATCAGCGCGTTCTTTAATGAGCATGTCAAAGCCCGCCTTTTTCTCGGCATCGGTCATGGTTTTTTGTTTGGGGTAATAGCGTTTCTGGATAGAAAGTTCTACTTTTTGCTTAAAGTCCAGGGTCGGATCAATGAAGCCCTGGAAAAAGTTGGTGGATTTTTCCAGGTCTTCAGTATCGAATGCAAAGGATTCTTCCCAACTATCCGGTTTTTTCCAGGGGCCACCTTCAGCAGCAACCTTAGCAGTGCGTTTTTTGAAAGCTAGAGGAAAAGCCGCTTTACGTTTTGCCGCTTTGTTTCGGATACGTTGCTTTGCTGTTTCTGAAAGGCCCACATCGAAACCAAACAGGCGGGCGATGAACCAGAAGCCAACGATAGCAGCGACGAAGAGTAAAACAGCCGTTGCCAATACGGGCAGGGCAGAAGAAAGTATCTTCTCGATTTGGTCTATTACAGCATTAGAAGCCAGTTGAAAGGGATTGACAGGCATTATGACACCTCGGCAGGTGAAGGGGGGTGAGACCCCCCAGGGTTTTGCTGCTTACACCAACATGCTCAGCATCCACTTGAAGCCGTAGATAGCGGCAGCAAGGGCCATGAGCGATACGGCAATAACCGCCACATCAGGAACAATGTCCGTAGTGATGTAGCTGGCCGCAGAGCTGGCACCAATACCGGCACCACTTGCGAAAGCTGTCATGGACAGGACAAGGGAACCCACACCACCAGCAAGGGCAGTGCGGCCAGGGGTTGCCAACTGGGCGATGCGAGCAAGGGCACGTTCGCGCAGAGAGGCGGAGACTTCGACTTGTTCAGACATAAATCACCTCATTACACAGTGTTACCAGGGGACCGCCTGGACGGGTTGCGGGGCAACGGTTGAAATAGGTTTGATAGGCCAGAGAGGTCATCTACGGCCTCTCATAAAGTTGATGATCCACTTAGCCCCAGCGGTAGCAGCAATCAGGGCCATGACCGCAGGGGCCACCGTTAAGAAGCTTTGTTCAGTGAAAGTGAAAGGGACCACATACGGCACCCAGGCAGGGCTTGAACAGGCTGCGACAATCTCAGTGCCAGAGGATTGGCCGGTTAGGACATTTTGTCCGGTAGCTGACCCAGCAGTTGCATCCGGGACCACGTAGTAAAAGGATGCAGGGCTGGAACAGGTGAGGACATAAACACCTGTTGCAGCGGATGAGGTTGTGGAGGCCGTTGTGGACATTGGTTAGGGGGTTCAGCTGGCTACGGCTTGGGGTTTGCCAGTGTTGATAGCACGGTAGTTGATGAACAGGATATTGAGGCGTCCGTTGTTTGCCTTTTCAATTTGGAAGTCCACTTCATAGTCACCAGCGGCAACCACTTCAGCCTTGTTCATCCGCATTACTTCACCCTGGAACTGACGGGCACCCTGCCCTTGATCCAAGTCATAGGGTTGAATCCAGCCATTCTTGATTTCGCCCGTGGTCTTGTTGGTCCAGGTCAAGGCGCGGGCATCATAAAAGCGACATAGTGTTTTCATTGCAAAATCTCCTAAAATTAAGGTAAAGAACCGCCATTGACACGTTTTTAAGGTGTCTGAAAAAGTGAAGCAAAATCATGGTACTGGAAACAAGATTCCCACCCATGGGAAAAGGGAGCGCTGTTAGTAGCTCCCCTTTTCGATGGCTAGGCCGCCTTAAAAACCTCTGTATGAAGGCGGTCAATATTCGCCTGCCAACTTGCGCGATGAATTTTTTCCACCAGGCGCAGGCGGTCAGAATCAGGTGTCCACAAGCGGACCTTTACAGGGTCCAATGGCAGACGAATCAAGGCGGCACCATCCTGCATCATGGCGTCAGATACACCCGCAGCATTCAGGAGTTTTCGATAGCGATAGAAAGCAGATTTGGAAGTTGAATGCTTGGCCTGGGCAAAACCCATTGCACGAATTCGGCAATAAAAATCGAATGCACGCTGAGCTTGCAGAGGCGTTTTTGAGTGCTGTATGAGGGCAGTAAACAAGGTATCGTCAGTCATGGCAGACTCCGTACTGAAAAGATGTTTGAATTCAGATTCCCATAAATCAGGTAATTGCAAGTGCTTGGATAGGTAGGTTACAGGGAAGTATATAATCGGTTGTTTTTTATTCTTTGAGTGAAGCGGAGTAATACCCAAATCCTGAAGATAAAGAGAAGCATTTTCAGCGTAAATGCCAGGCAACATATCAGAAAAGTAGGCCGGCAATAAGCCATATTTCACAGCATTGCGAGATAAAGATAAAGCTCTGACCTGCAGCTCGAAACGTGCACAAGAAGCAAATTCAAGTGCCAGTTCTTCGACTATTTCAGGAAAAGGTAGTAGGCATTTAGGAGGATGAGCTTTAAGATCCCTGCCCTTGCAGTAAATCTTACCCACTCTGTATCGGGAACCCTTGCCAATGTAAACAGTTCGCCCCGAGGGCATGGCATCACAAGACATGGGGCGGGTTTCAAGGTCATCCACCCGCTCATCAACACCCGCGCGACGCTGACCACGCTGGACACCAAGGACGGTATCAAGCCATATGTCTAGAGCCTGGAAAGTCGGGTAGTCATAGTTATAGGTAATGTCCACACGAGCAACATACCAAAGACCACCATCCGGCCAGTGGGGGAGCTTCAAGACCGTACCGAAAATGTGATCAACAAGGAGACGAGCCGACTTCAGAAGGTCGTCGGAACCCGTGATATTGTGCCCCTGGTAGACCTTGGGAGAAGCTTCTAAAGTGACGCGAGAACCAATGGACAAAGAAAACCCGTCGAACCATGAGGGAATATCCAGGCCAGTGGTAATGCACCAGTCCACAGATTGACCAGAAAAGTCTGACTTCTGGAGTTTGTGCTGTAGCCTGGTAAGCCAGGCTATAGCGTCTTCAGGGAATTGATCGGAAGGAATCGTCAGGCGAAGAGTATCAATCATCTGCGCCCCCCGACTTGTTGTAGATCAGCTTTAGCCAACGGGTACCGTATAAAAGGAGGTCCACGATAGAATGCATGATGTCATAAGCAAACAAGGCCATGAGGCAGCCCCCAAAGGCCACCCAAAAGACATATTCAAAAAGTGTAGCCATATGAGGAATCATGAGTGCACCCTCACGACCACAAGAGCCAAGATCAGGGGGGACATGCAAAAGCCCAAGCCAAACCAGAGGGCGTTCAATATCCAGAGCTTTTTAGGAGCCAAGGTCATGAGCACACCCCGCGAATATGAGAGTTGCGATTTTCAATGAAGGCGTGGAGCAAAAGCGCGGCACCTATCAAGGATATACGCAAAGCGGGCATATATTGGGGTTCACGCTGGTCAAATTCCAAAAGTTCCACCTGGTAATCCACAAGGGCATTACGGGATTCGATAGATAGGAAGGCGCGGGTTAGTTGCATCACCATTCCCCCGCCATGCCGCCCAAACGATCCAAGAGGTCACGCAAATGCCTTTCAACAAGACGTTTTTCGAACAAATTACAATACCCAGAGTTCAAGAGAGCAATTTCACGCTTAAAATGAAAATAATCGTCCAAACGCAATATATGATCTTGAAGGGTAAGGGATTCAGAAACCAAAGGGGGCTTATCCATCAGAAACACTCCCCTAGTTCAAACTCGGAGATCATAAATTCATGGCGATAGTCCGACAGATAACGATCCCAGCGAATGGCGGAATAGTTGATTCCAGTATTACGGCGGCAGGCCTCGCCATAACGAGATTCACGATTAAGACTGAAACTGGGGAGTCTGCAATCTGCGCACTCGGTATAAGCAAATGGGCGGGCCTGAGCAATGAACACTGCAGGGTAGTAAAGGCGATTGTAAAAAGCGCCAATCTTGCGAGGCAAGACGTGAAACTTGAAGCCTTTCAGAAAGGGGCTATTAATCAGCATGGGGCACCTTCCCCTACTTCAGCAAGCGAGTAAACGGATTGCGTTTTATTTTGCAAGCAAAATAAAGCCTCACCCGTTGTGACTTTGTTTTTTCTCGCTAAATGCGTATTGAAACAGTCACACTTAGTTAAAGCGCGCCGACGAACAAGCGCCAGTGAATTGTAACGATGCATATGATCCATGCGGTTATAAATGCGGGCGCGAGTATGACGCGCACCGAGATAAGGCGCGGTCATCAAAGAAATCAGGGCAGGATGCGGGGTAAGGGTCCGACGATTGCCAGGGAAAGACGGAGCAGCAAAGGGGACGGGGTAGTGGTAGATGTTCGCTAAGGTTTGAGAAACCGGCAGGCGGAACTTGCAGACGCCACGCGGATGCTTATTTGATGCTAACGGTATGTGTTTAATCATTTTTTTTACTCCTGTAAAAAGGGAACCCCTGGGGAGTTCCAAACCCGGTCATGACCCGGGACCGCTACAAAGAGGGTATGACGTTAGATAAACGTCATACGTTGAGAACATATGACATTAGTCATACGGCTGTCAATAGTCTAAAGTCATATGAAATAGGAGGTGTGCCAATGGAAACTAGAGAATTGATAGATCAAGCAGCATTCAGGCAAGGATTAAGCCACGCAAAACTAGCGAAACAGGTAAACATAACGCCAGCATCGCTTTCAAACCTAAGAACAGGCAAAGGCGAGCTGTCAGACGATGTTTACATCAAACTAGCCAAGCTGGCAGGCATCGACCCAGCACAAGTGCTGATCGAAAAGCACTTGAAGAAAGCTGGACCAGAGGCGGCCCCATTGTGGCAGAGGATCAGCCAGGTAATGCATAAAAGCGCGGGGATGATGGTGTTTGCAGTCGTAGTCACCCCTGCACTACTGCCACATTTTGATAAGTTTTTTAACGGGTTATGTTTATTATGTTAAATTACGAAATGAACTTCCCTCATCCGCCATGGTCACATTTCTTAGGTTAAGAATCTCTACGAGGGGGCGATATGATATACAGTACATTTTCAGGTAACCGGACAGCACCTTGGTGGGTGCGCTTGCTCACCATCATGGTGGGCATGGTTTTGCTGGTTGGGTTGTTCTTTTTTGCGATTTTCGCCTTTATTGCGGTGGCCATTCTGGGCGCCAGTGGAATGCTTTTCCTCTGGTGGCAAAAACGCAAGATTCGAAAAAGTTCCAGTCAAGACTTCATTGTCACGCAATATCGTGAAGTCCATCGCAGCGTGCCACCTGGCGACAAGGGACTATAAACTCTTCCTTGGAACCCTGATCCCTGCCCCCTGCTTTTACTGAAAATCGTGTTAGAATCTCCAGCAGCGAAACAGCTTGAGCTTGGGAGTTGCAGGGGGATCTTCTGAACAATAAACCTGAAAATACAGATGGTTACTGCATTATAAGCTGTCGCAATCCGATCCGCTTATTGAGTGCCGGTATCTTGATATTAGGCTTTTATTCGTTCTCTGCTGTGGCGGAAGATCTACACTTTGCTTTTGATGGCGTTCCACCCGCTTTATTGGAGAAACTGCGTAAAGCCTTTCCCCCCGTCAATGTAGCTGACAAGGCCAACCGCCTTGATGAAACCGAGTTGGCTGCCGGCCTGCGCCTTAAAGATGCCATGCAAGCGTATGGTTACTATGATGCAAAATGGAAAGTCAGCACCGAAAAATCCGGCAAGAAACAGGATTTGCTGCGTTTTTCCATAATACCCGGTCAGCCGATACGTGTGCGCAAAATAGATCTTCAGAAAACCGGGGCCGGGAGTAATATACCTGTCATTACCCGTCTTTTTAATCAGTTTCCATTAAAAGATGGAGCCGTTCTTGATCAGCTTGATTATGAAGAATGGAAAGGCAAAGCTATAGCCGTTTTAAATAAACAAGGATATGCCAAAGCTGAATATACCCGTCACGAGATTCTGATTGATAAAAAAGCATTCTGGTCAGAAATTTATCTGTGGCTGAATACCGGCCCGCGTTTTCGTTTTGGGTCGATTACGGTACATGGTGCCGTGCATTATCCACGATGGTTTGTTGAACGTTATGTGTCTTTCAAACCCGGCGACTGGTATGCGCCTGCGGCATTGGCTGTTACCCAGAGCAATCTTCGCAATGCAGATCGTTTTTCGGATATTTCTGTGCATGGGGATATCCGTGCAGAAAAAAATAATACCGTACCCGTCATTATCAATCTGAAAAGCATGCCTGCCCAACATATCAAGGTTGGTGCTGGTTACAGCACGGATATAGGCCCCAATGCGGCGTTAATTTATGATAATTACAATGCTTTTGACCAGGCTCAGCATGTGCGCGTTTCTATTTTGGCTGCCCAGTTGAATAAAAACGCCAGTATCTTATACAAATGGCCTATCGGTAAGAATATCGGTTCAGAGTATGTTGCACAAGCCAGCTACCAGAATCAAACACTCTCGGCCTATGATAGTAATGAAATCTTGGCCAGTGCCGGTCGTCAATGGACTTTACGGGATGACAATAATCGTAATCGCAGCAGTACACTGGAAGCTTTGCTCAATTTTGAGCAAGCGAATTATACTGTAGCCGGCGAAGTAAATAACAGTTTTTATATTTATCCGTCTTTGCAATATACAGTCCAGGATTTTCGCAACATATTGCGGCCAATTTCCGGTTATTCACTGACTGCACGCACTGAAGGGGCCAGTAAAATATGGGGCAGCAGTGCCGATTTTGTTCGCTTCAGCGCGCGTGGTACCTGGCGAATCCGCCTGTCCAGGCAATGGGTGCTGGGTACCAGGGCTAAACTGGGAGCGATGTGGTTAAACGGTCCGATCACGGCGTTACCGCCAAACTTACGGTTTTTTGCGGGGGGACAAAACAGTCTTCCTGGATATGCCTATCAATCACAGGGTCCTCTGGATAGCGATGGCGCTGTGGAAGGTGGCCGTCTGCTGGCTGTTGCCGGCGTGAATATCCAACGTTTTGTGAGTAGAAACTGGGCGGTTGTGGCTTTTTATGATGCCGGCAATGCTTTTAACAGCTTTTCCAATGTTCGCCTGCTCCAGGATGTGGGACTGGGTTTTCGCTGGTATTCCCCGGTAGGACCAATCCGCTTTGATCTGGCTCATCCGCTGGTAAATCCGCAAGCGCCAGCGGTACGGATTGCCTTTTCGGTGGGATTCAGTCTGTGATGCGCCTGCGTCATGGAGTTTTTTTGCTGTTAATAGTGGTCTTGGGGACTGTATTTGGTGCTTTATTCTGGTTACTGGACAGCAATGATGGTGCCCGCTGGTTGTTGGCCCGGATTCCACATTTACAGGTAGAGAGAGTCAGCGGAACTCTTGCAGAAGGTCTGGAAATCCATCATCTACAATGGTCCAATGGCTCCACGCACTTTTACGCCCATAAATTGCAATGGGATTTGCATGCCAGCCATTTGTTATGGGGAGAATTGGATCTCGAGAATCTGAAAATCATCGATAGTCAACTGCATTTGCCAACTGCCTCCAAACAACCCAGCAGCCTGAATCTTGAATGGCCAGCATTGCCCTTGTGGACCCGATTTATTGCTATTCGTCTCAGCTCGCTATCTCTCCAAAAAATGCATGTCTGGCAAGGCCAAAAATCATCCTTCATACTCACTCAGGCGACATCGAAAAGCCTTGCCTGGCAACATGGTAATCTTCATATCCAGCAGTTGCAGGCCGGTACTCCCGAAGGACAGCTTCATTTTTCGGCACAAATAGGCATGGAGAAGCGAAGTATCAAAACGGAGGGAATGTGGATACCAACCGCCGCTGCCGGAAAAAAGACACAGCTGCAATGGCATATTCTCTGGCATGGTATGAATAAAAATGCCTTTGGAGGTCCTGTTCGGCTGCAATGGACTCAGAATCATGCAACCAGCATTCTGCGCTGTGAGACACGCATCGAAGCTCACCAGATTACCTTGAATGCCATGACCATTCAAAATCCGGCTTTAAGCAAGATCGCCAAAGCACATTGGATAATCAATCTTCCCGATAATACAGCGGGTAATTTTACGGTGAATGGAAAATTGGAGCAGCTGCTGATCAAGGATCTTCCTTCATCCTTACCTATGGGTGCCCTCTCACTGGGCATTCGTCTGCAGGGTAATTCCCGGCAATATCAAGGTGTTTTGTCTGCGCAAGGCTCAGCAAAATTTGGTGGTATTGAAGGTCATTTAAAAGGCAGCAATCGCGAATTAGCCTACAATTACCAGGGGAATATCCTTGGCGCCAGGCTGTTACCGGCCCAGTTGCAGGTTCAGTGGCAACCCCGGGTCAAGGTTAAGGGTGATTTCCGCATCCGGGCACTGCCCGTCAAAAGTATAGCCCAGCAGATACCGGGGCAATTGTCCGGCGATCTGGCAATTAATGCGACTCAGGAGGGGAAAATTACACGCGGTCACTTGCAATTGACGCTGTTGCCCAGCCAGATTTATCAAAAAAATTTGCAAGGTAAGGCCGAAGTGCAATTTTCAGGAAATCAGTGGAATTTGCAAAACGCCGATTTTCGTGGCCCGGGTGTTCAAGTGACTGCTTCCGGAAACTTGCAGCAGCGATTGTCCTTTATCGTACATGTTGCCGATTGGCAGGGATTATTGCCGGGTGCTCGTGGCTCTACGGATATGGAAGGTTGGCTCGCACAAAACCGGCAGGCCTGGCTGGGTCGAATCCAAGCGCATGCGCAAGGACTCGCCTATTCTGGTATTACCATCCATAGTCTGAAAACCCTTGCTACCCTGCAAGCAGGAAATCAACTGCAAGCCCGTTTAGATATACAAGGTGTGGAATATGGAAAACATCAGGGTAATCTGCAGGCAGAGGCTCGGGGCCCACTCACTGGACTTAAATTGGGTATCCATGCCCAGGCTGATGGTAGTCATTTATTGCTGACTGGACTGTTGAAGCAATCCCCGGTGGCGTGGCGCCTGCGCCTGGAACAAACGCATCTACAGAGTGCGCAATGGGGAGACTGGCAACTGGAAAATCCCGCCAGCTTATCCTGGAGTGCTGGTGCCATGCGCATAAGTCCGCTAATAGTTCAGGATAAACGTGGCTCTAAAATCAGCGCGCAAGGGTTATACAATCCAGCCTCTAACCTGGCGGATTTGAATCTGGATATTTTTTCTCTGCCGCTGGATTTACATGACCATACGGATGAAATGTCGCTGGAAGGTTATGTAAATGCGCAGGTAAAAGCCCAATGTCACGGCGTTTGTCATGCTGATGGGCACTGGGATTTTCAGAAAACCCAATTACATTGGCTGGCAGATGCAGAGCATCAATCGGCAGATTTGCAGCAGTTCAGCGGTCAATTACAGTGGCAGCCCCACAATCTGACGGTTCATGCTGATCTCAAGCTGCCTCAAAACTGGGGATCTGCACAGCTACATCTGTTCAGCCCCATCACCCTTGCCCTGCCCTGGCGCTGGAATCAGCAAGCCCCCTTGCAAGGCACGCTCAAAACCGAACTGGGCAGCCCTTTTTTTGCCGCCCTGCCCGTTGGTACCCTGAAAATGCGAGCGCAGGGTCAGGGATATGTTGATGGAGAGGTTTCCGGCACCTGGGCTGAGCCCAAATGGCATGGCTCTGCGCAACTGGAGGGATTGGGTTTGTATGTGCCCCAAGCCGGACTGGATCTACAGAAAGTCGGTGCCAAAATAGTAGCTAACGGTCAGGAAATGCAAATTACCGATCTACATGCCACATCCGGTACAGGGCAGATTTCCGGCACGGGTATGATTCATCTTCAACCACAGACCCGTTTTGCCATGCAAATTACCGGACATGCATTCACTGCACTGAATCTTCCGCAGGTACAGGCGGCGGTCAGCCCTGATTTGCAGATTGATGGGTCTCTACAGAAAATTCATATTGGCGGGGTGATTCATACTAATCGCTTACGCATTCTGGGTACTGACTTTAATGGGCCCAAACCTTCCAGTGATGTGGTTTTTGTCAAAAACATCAAAAAAAATCATGCCGGTCCGGCGTTGGGCGTAAATTTGAAGGTCACCCTGGGGAATGACGCAAAAGTCCTGATTAGTGGTTTACGCGCCAATCTGGTCGGCAGTCTGGATGTGCTTATGCATGATGGAAACACTCCTGATGTGCAAGGCATTTTGCGTATGGTGGATGGTCATTATGATATTTACGGGCACAGTCTGGATTTTGAAAGGGGTTCCATTAATTTTCATGGAGAGGCCAGTCAGGCCAATCTGGATGTGCTGGCCGTCAGAACCATCAAAAATTCGGATAGTTTTGCCGTAGATAACACTCCCGTAAAAGCCGGGGTTCAGGTTACGGGAACGCTGCAAGTTCCCCAGGTGAATCTCTATTCCAGCCCTTCCATGTCCCAGGCGGATATTTTATCCTATCTGGTGCTGGGCACCCCCTCCAGCAGCCTGAATAATCAGGACGAATTACTTTCCGCAGCAGCAGGAACCCTCTTTTCCGCCAGCCGCGCGGCACTTTTCGGCAATAGTCTGAGCAATTCGAGTATTGATGTAGGTGTCACCTCTAATGGCCAACAGGGTTTATCCGGCGCCATGGTTACTTTGGGCCATTACCTGACGCCCGATTTATATCTCAGCGTTGGTCAATCAGTGATGGGTGACGGTACCGTTGCCCGGCTGCGTTATCGGGTCAGTAAACATATTGAATTGCAAACAGAAAGCGGTACCCAAAATGGGGCCAATATATTTTACCGGATTGATTTTTAAGCGTTACGGAATGCATACGTGCTAAAAAAGCAAAACAGCATCATCCTGGTCGGAGCTGGCGTCATGGGCTTACTTGCCGCCATGCGACTGGCCGAGGCCGGTTTCGAGGTCCGCATTGTGGACCGGGGACAAGCCGGCCAGGAGGCCTCCTGGGCAGGCGGAGGTATTCTCAGCCCCCTTTATCCCTGGCTTTACCCCCCGGAGTTACTGCGTCTTTCGTTTTACAGCATGGGGTTGCACCAGGCACTCGCCGGGGAGCTCGAATCGCTGACCGGCATCGATCCTCAGTGGAGGCAGTCTGGACTGCGTATCATGGAAGGGGAACATGAAAACATTCCAGATGAAATCCTCCGCTGGGCGCAACAATGGCAGCTGAATTGGCTGCTGCAGGATCAACGGGACATCGAGGAGCGGTCACTCTGGTGCCCTGAGGTCGCCCAGGTCCGTAATCCTCGTTTATTATCTGCCCTTATGGCCCGTTGTCGTCAATTGGGTGTTACCATCACCGAACATACTGAGGTCACCGGCTTCAGAAAGCTGCAAGGACGGTTCTGCGGATTGGAAACAACCCTGGGGTTTATGTCCTCCGACTTCGCTATCGTCACTGCGGGCGCGTGGACGGGTAAATTGCTGGACAATGTCGGTCTTCATCTGGAGATTTATCCAGTACGCGGGCAAATGCTCTTGTTACAAGGCCAAGCGGGTATGCTCCAATCGATGTTGATGCGCGATCATCATTACCTGGTTCCCCGTCAGGACGGCTTGATTCTGGCGGGCAGCACCAGTGAAAACGTGCAATTTGATAAATCGGTCACTCCTGAAGCACGGCAAACACTCTGGGATTTTGCCCATGATTATCTGCCTGAGCTGAGCAGTAATCATATCATCAGGCAATGGTCAGGGCTGCGTCCCGGAAGTCATGAAAGTGTGCCTTATATCGGCCCTCTTCCCGGTTGGGAAGGATTGTACGTGGCTGCGGGGCATTTTCGTTACGGCCTCACCAATGCTCCGGCAACGGCAGAAATACTCGTGTCTATGCTCACGGATAAAAACCCGCCCGTGGAGACTATGCCTTATTTGCCGGCCACGCATCTTCGAAAAAAACCAACTCTTCCCCTGAGGGTTAGTTAGCGCTACAATTATAACTTGTTTAGAATTAAAGTGAGGCCATCCATGGATCATCAGGATTGGAACAAACAGCGGGTTTTGGAAATTTTGCGGGATGCAGGTGTTAACCCCACCAGCCAGCGTGTGGAGATAGGTTACGCCCTCTTCTCTTCTTGCGCCCACCTGTCTGCGGAAGAAATCATGCAACGTGTGAATGCCGATTATCCTGTGGTTTCCAAGGCTACGGTTTATAACACCCTTGGCTTGTTTGCCGACCATTCACTGGTGCGTGAAGTCATTGTCGAACCAGGCAAGGTTTTTTACGACCCGAACGTATCTCTGCATCATCATTTTTATCATGTGGATACCGGGCAATTACAGGACATCCCGGCCAGCGCTTTGCAAATCAGCAAGCTGCCGGATATTCCGGCGGAAACAGAAGTGGAAAATGTCGAGGTTGTCATCCGCCTGCGGCAGAAAGTCACTCATTAAACCGTTGGCCACACTGCCTGGGAAGGCAAACACAATTTCTGTAGATTACAGCTCAGCTCTTGCCTTCCCGATCTAAATCCTTATAATGCGTTGTTCTTGGGTTGTTAGCTCAGTTGGTAGAGCAGCTGACTCTTAATCAGCGGGTCGTGGGTTCGATCCCCTCACAACCCACCATATAATCAAGCTGTACCTGTAGTTCGTGGTTTAGAAAAAATCCTATCCCGATCCGATAGATGCAAGCCTTATCCAGCAACTTGTCCAAAAATCGACATTTGTCCATCTGGTACTTTTTGTTATGCTGCACCGTTCAGATAATGAGGAACAGCCGGTGGCAAAAAAAAAATTGGGATGGCAGGGCGTTGCCCTCTTGGCGGTACCCTGTGTGGCAGTATTGGCGGTACCCTTTTACAACCGGATTAACCCGGAGCTTTTCGGTATTCCCTTTTTTTACTGGTGGCAGATTCTTTGGGTGCCCCTTTCTAGTGTTTTTCTTTATTTAGCCTACCTGCGTCTGGAATCAGGCCGATGAATCCCGTTACCCTGTCAGTCTTTGCCATTCTCTTTCTGGTCATTGTTGTTCTGGGCTTTGCCTCGTCTCACTGGCAGCGGGGCAACCTGCATCATCTGGAAGAATGGGGCCTTGGTGGCCGTCGCTTTGGAACCTGGATTACCTGGTTTCTCATTGGCGGAGACCTATATACGGCCTACACCTTTGTGGCTGTCCCCGCCCTGGTTTTTGGGGCTGGCGCTTTGGGATTTTTCGCCCTCCCCTATACGGTTCTGGTCTACCCCCTTGTCTTCGCCATTCTTCCCCGACTCTGGCGAGTTGCCAGAGAACATGGCTTCGTCACTGTGGCCGATTTTGTGGACGCTCGTTATGACAGTCCGCTTCTGGCCCTGGCGGTGGCAGTAACCGGCATCGTCGCGACCATGCCCTACATTGCGCTGCAGTTAGTCGGTATCGAAGTTGTCATCGCTGCCCTGGGTTTCAGCACCCACGGTCCCTGGAGTGACGCGCCACTGATGATGGCTTTCGTGATTCTGGCAGCCTTTACCTATGTGAGTGGGCTCCGCGCTCCGGCGAGCATAGCGGTGGTCAAGGATCTTTTGGTTTACCTGGCGTTGTTAGCCCTGATGATTGTCGTGCCGTGGAAGCTGGGAGGCCTTGCTGCCATTTTCCATGCTGTTCCTGCACAGCATTTGCTCTTACCCGCCATCACCCAGCACAACTGGGGCATGCAATCCTTTTATCTGACCCTGGCTTTGGGATCGGCTTTGGGTCTCATGCTTTATCCTCATGCCAGCACGGCAGTCCTCGCTGCCAAGGGTACAGATACCTTGCGCCGCAACTGGATCCTGCTACCCGCCTACTCCTTCGTTCTGGGACTGATTGCCCTGCTCGGTTACATGGCCTACGCCGCGCATCTTCCCTCCCAGCCCGCCCTGGCTCCTTATTTTCATGACTATGGACCACAATTCGCCATTCCTGGATTGTTACTCGCTTATTTCCCGCCATATGTGGTGGGCATAGGCCTCGCCGCAATTGCCATTGGTGCTCTGGTGCCAGCTTCCATCATGTCCATTGCCGCTGCCAATCTTTTTACCCGCAATATCTACCGTAGCTACCTGCACCGACAGTGCAGTCCTCAGCAGGAAACCCGTATGGCCAAACAGATATCATTGCTGGTGAAATTTGGCGCCCTACTCTTCATTCTCTTTTTACCGACCCAATTTGCCATTCAACTGCAGCTTCTCGGTGGCATCCTGATTCTGCAAACCCTGCCAGCCGTAGTAGCGGGTATCTATACACGCTGGTTTGATCCCCGGGCCCTACTCGCCGCCTGGGCCGGAGCCCTGGTCTGGGGAGTATGGGCAGCCGCCCAGACCGGATTCCAGAAATCGGCTTATACCCTACATATCGGTTCTGTGCTGATTCCTGGTTATATAGGGTTTTACGCCCTGATCCTCAATTTCCTGCTGGCAACAAGCCTGACCGTCCTCCTGCGCGGCGTACGAATTCATCATGAACGTGATCGTACCCGAAGCGAAGCCTACAGCGAGTAATCCACTTCTAAGCTATACTTAAAATATTACCGGGTGTGCAGGCATTTTTTTGCCACCTTATGCCGTTTGATTCAGCAAAATCATAGAAATACTCTTGCTCTCTCAAGACTGCAGAAAGAACGTTCTGGTTTTCAGTAATTCATAATAAAAATATTGTGGAACATTATTTTGTTTTTACTGTCTATACTATCAGGTGTTCACATGAACAATGCATAGTCCTATACAAGGAGGTTGCTATGAAATTTGAAAAAAGTGCAGATAATCAATTTCGTCTAATCATGAGCAAAGCGGAGGCTGATAAGGTTTCTGATGCACTACTCAAAAAAGCAGGGGATTTGAATCGATCTACTTTAGACTTTGCTTATCTGGCTGCTGAGGCAGTACTTTCCATGGATAATGATTTCCGTCAACCGAAATCCTTTTATCAAGGAGAATCTCATGCAAGTTAATGTTGAAGACAAAAATGTGATTACTACGCTAAGTGCCAGAGAAGCAGGGAAAATTGCAGAATCTCTGCAAACCATGGCATCAGTACCATCTGAGCTCAAAGATTTTCTGGCTCTCTTCAGTGAGATAAAAATACCCGACGAGAAACGTGGTGAGTTGCGCCATGAGTGGGGTGATCCATTGGATATGGATCCAGATATTGGTCCAGCGTAAACAACCCGTAATGATGCCAACAGGCAATACTTATGATGCCGCCAGACTGCAATCACTTGGCGGCATAAAATTGCTTTAAATAACAAACTCAAAAATTATACAGCTCCCACAGCAGGATAATCCGTATACCCTTTTGCACCGGTGGTATAAAATGTTGTCGGATCGGGCTCATTCAGCTCATGCTGCTGATGAATTCTCGCTGGCAAATCGGGGTTCGCCAGAAATGCGGTACCAAAAGCAACAGCATCCACCTGGCCTGAGGCTACGGCATTTTTTGCCTCTTCCGGGGTGTAACCCATATTGGCTATTAATGGTCCCCGAAAATTTTGCCGCGCCACAGATACAACATCACCAGTCTGACGGCCGTAAAAATCACTTCGCATCAGATGCAGAAAGGCTAATCCATAATCGTTCAAGCGGGTAGCAAGCCAACCCAGCAAATGAATCGGATCACTATCTTGCATATCATTAAAACTATTGAGCGGTGATAAACGAAGGCCGACTTTGTCGGCACCCACCGCCTCACAAACTGCCGCCACCGTTTCAAGAAGCAAGCGCGCCCGGTTTTCCACTGAACCGCCATAAGGACCCGCACGCAAATTACTGCCATCCCGTAAAAATTCATCCAGCAGATAACCATTGGCTCCATGGATTTCGACCATATCGAATCCCGCAGTAATGGCATTGCGGGCAGCTTGGGCAAAACCTTCCACAATGACAGGAATCTCATCGTCCAGTAGCGCGCGTGGGAGGGTATAGGCTTGTTTACCGTTGGGGGTATGTACTTCTTCATGGCGAATTGCCAACGCACTTGGCGCAACCGGAATGGCGCCCGCGTTCAGATCGGGATGGCAGGCTCTGCCACCATGCCAAATCTGCAAGGCTATTTTACCACCCGCCTGATGCACGGCATCTGTCACCCTTCGCCATCCCCCTATTTGTTCATCCGAATAAATACCCGGTTCATGCCAGAATGCCGAATTTCCAGGGAGAATCATTGTTGCCTCGGCGATAATCAGCCCGGCACTGGCTCGCTGCGCATAATATTCAGCCATCAGCGCTGTAGGAACATGTTCTCCTTCGGCTCGACAACGGGTGAGCGGTGCCATCAGGATGCGATTGGCAGCGGTGATGCTACCCAATGGTAATGGTGAAAAAAGGTCGGTCATAATACCTCCATAGAAAATGCCATAAATACCTACACAATAATACCGACCGGTCAGTCTGTTTACAAGAGCTCACTGAAACCTGGCTTCCTTCTATATGGGCAGCCGAGGGTTGAGGAGCATGGGTGGTTTATCTGGTCTGCAAGAGATGATCTTGTTATGATGCAGGGGTTGTTGATCAGCTCTGAATGCTTTACGCGAGTCAGGGAATACAGGTCAACAAGTACTCGCCCAGGTGGCGAAATCGGTAGACGCAAGGGACTTAAAATCCCTCGGCTTATGCCGTGCCGGTTCGAGTCCGGCCCTGGGCACCATTCTGAAACATAAGGATATTTCTCATGGCAATTGATGTAACCTCCTCCGCTCATGATGTGTCCGTGAAAAACGCACTGGATGTCCGGGGAATGAGCTACACAGAAGCTCAACCTCTGGTGTATGCCGCAGCCATTCGCTTATCCGTCGGACAACGTCTGCAAGTGCTGACCGATTCGGATCCGACAGCCATGATGCGTGCCGTGGCTTTTCAGCTGCGCGACGCCATCTCCTGGAGTATGGAAAGTGACGGCGCCCTCTGGCAAATCGAAGTACAACCACGCGCTGAAGCAGAAGCCAAGGATGTTGTCGATTTGTTAACTTGGGACCATTACCGTCTGGATCATCAATTCGCCCAGGTTCTGGCTGCAGCCAACGAAAATCGGATTGCTGAGGCGGAAAGTATTTTTCAGGACTATTGGCTGGGATTACGTCGCCATGTACATCTGGAAAACAATTTACTGGGACCGGTACTCGGTGGTGGCGAGGAAAAAGGACCTCTGGCGGATATGCTTTTTGAACATGACAGCATTATTGTGCAATCCCGATTGGTTGAAGAAACCTTCGACGAAAAAGACTATGGCATGTTACCAGCCATCTGTGCCATGTTGTCCGGTTCCCTGGCCAAGCATGAAAATCGTGAAGAAACTACGTTATTCCCTATCTGGCTAACGACGGATAATAGTGACCGGGGTCGTGCGGCAGAGCACTTGGCCAGAGCCAAAGAACTGCTGGCAGGTTCTGAAGATCAAAAAGTCCTGGAGGTTTTCAACCCGTAAGTTAGCGGTACGCTCCCATCCGTTTCTGGGCACGTACCATGTACCAGCGTCCCAACAGAATGAGCATCAATACCCCGGCAGTGATAAGAAATGCTGCCGCAAAAGCCAGCATGTGGGATTCGGCAAAAGGTTCGTTAATAAACGTCCAGATAACATACGTCAAATAACCAATAGGTTCCTTGGTCAGATTACCTGACCACATATAATTCGACCAACCCGCTGTATAGAGCAGCGGTGCCGTTTCCCCCATGGACAAGGCCACAGAATAAAACAGTCCCGTCATGATGGCAGGTGCAGCACCCGGCAAAAGAATCTTGAAAACAATGCGCCCTTCCCCGGCCCCCAATCCGTACCCAGCTTCGCGCACGGCCAGCGGTATGTTACTAATCGCCAATTCGGTAGAACGGGCAATGTAGGGCAATAACATGATGGTCAGGGTAATAATGCCCGCAGCCACGGAAAATTGCCAACCCAGATAAATGACCATGGTGATGTAGCCCACATAACCGAGCACAATAGAAGGCACACCTACCAACACATCAGAAAGAAAACGCAAGGACTGCCCGGCCATTCCCTGTCCGTGTTCACTCAAATAAATCCCCGCTGAAATACCTATGGGTGCCGCCAGAAGAATGCTGCCCAGAGAAATGACAATGGACCCTTCAATCGCATTTTTGAGGCCACCACCGATACCATTGGTGATTTCTGTCAATAATTTGATATTTAGCGCCGGCCAGGCGTGAATAAGCACATCACCAATAATGGACAAAAACATAATAGCGAGAAAAGCAAAAGAGGCAAACACAGCGACAGAAGCAAACACCGTCATCAATTTTCGCCATAAAGACATCTTGAATACTTTGGGAGGTAACGCCTTTGTCGAAAGCTGTTTTTCCATCATCTTGCTAGCAGCCATCAGCGCACCTTTTCCATCCACAAGATCAATCGAGCAGAAATATTCACCAATATGGTAATCAACAATAATACCAGTGCTATTTCAGACAATGCCTCAACTGCCATATTGGTCGGGTCCTGCAGCGCACTATCCAGTTGCGAAGCAATAAATGCGGCCATTGTCGAAATGGGCGCATAAATATTACCCGGGAGATAGTTCAAGGCATTCCCGCTGACCATAAGCACGGCCATGGTTTCACCGAGCGCGCGGCCCAAGGCCAAAATACCCACCCCAATCAGTACCTTTTTCAGCTTTGGCAAAATGATGTGCCAAAATACTTCCAGGCGCGTCAAACCCAAACTCAATCCGGCTTCCTTCAAAGCGGGTTCGATCATTTGGATGGATTCACGGAGGGTCGCTGAAATCAAGGGTATAATCATGACAGCCAGCACAAAAGCCGAAGTCAGTAAACCGTAACCACTACCCGGGCTACCGTTCAAAAAAGGAATAAAAGAAAAAATATTTGTTAAAAAAGGGAAAATTGTATTACCAAAAAGCGGAACCAGCAAAGCATATCCCCAGAGTCCATATACCACGCTGGGAATGGCCGCCAGAAGGTCCACAAACAGAGACAAAGGGCCGGACCAGGATTTACGAATTCCTTCACTCAAAAAATAGGCGGCACCAACAGCGATGGGCATGGCCATCAGCATGGCGAGCACTGAGCTGACGATGGTTCCGACAACAAGAAACCAGATGCCATATTTAGCACCAGGCATAATCTGATGACCACCTACTTCTACGGGGTTGCCATACAGGTTCCCTAGATTCCAATCATTGGTCCATAAAAAATGAAACTGGTTATATTCAATTGCCGGCCAGGAATAAATAACTAAAAAAACCACTAATAAAATTAATGAAATCGGCAAAAAGCTTGCCGTGGCAATCAATGATATTCTGAATACAGGAATTTTCATTACCGTTTTTCCAAAATGGCGAATGTATTCAAAGAAAAAATATAATACGATTTTTCAGGCAATGGGATCATGATGCCGGGAGTTTCCCGGCATCATGCAGACCTTAGTGAATCTCAGCGATCTGCTTACGAGACAGTTCAGCAGCACTGTCGGGCAACGGCACAAAGTTCACTGCCGTGATGAAGTGAGGAGCATTACCGCCCTTGGGATCAATCGCCCAGTTCAGGAACTTCTTCAGAGCCGCAGCGACTTCCGGCTTGGGCTGGGTCTTGCTGACGATGGCATACTCATAGTTGATGATGGGGTAGGACTTGGCACCAGGCGCATAGACCAGACTGATACGTTCATCCGCAGGGGTTTTGCTGACCATTTCACCCGCAGCCGCCTTGGCATTTTCAACCGTGGGCAGAACGAAGTTGCCGGCGCGGTTTTTCAGCATGGCCAGGCCCAGCTTGGCTTCTTCCACCGGCTTCTTCCAGCTGATGCCAATGTACGCCACACCATAAGGGGTGGTTTTCAGAGCTTGAACCATGCCCGGATTACCTTCAGCACCAATGCCACCCGAAACAGCGGGCCAGCTCACGGTGGTGCTGTAGCCTACACTCTTGCTCCAAACCGGAGAAGTGTCTGACAAATAGGTCGTGAAAATGAAAGTATCGCCGGAACCGTCAGTACGATGGATCGGAACGATCTTGTGGTTAGGCAGCTTCACGCCAGGATTGAGCTTGGCAATGGCAGCATCGTCCCAGTTGGTGATTTTGCCGGAGTAGATGTCAGCCAGCACCGGACCGGAAAGTTTCAGGTGCTTATTGTTCAGACCCGGCAGGTTGTAGTTGATCATCTGAATGGAAATAGCCAGAGGAATGTTCAAAATGTTTGGATGCATTTTGATCTGGGCATCACTCATATAAGCATCAGAAGCGCCAATCTGGGCCACGCCGGAAATGGCTTCGGAAATACCAGTGCCACTACCCGTGCCCTGGGTGGTGATCTGTACGCCGGGATTCATTTTGGTGTAAACCGGTACCCAGAGGTTGAAAAGCGGATAGAGCAGCGTAGAGCCGGTTTCCAGCAAGGAAATCGTGGCGGCGCTGGCGGGCATGGCATACATGCCGGCAAAACCCAGTGCAGAAATCATGACCGCGCCCTTCACACTACGAGAAAATTCTTTCTTCAAGCGATACAGCATAAGACCTCCAAAGATGGCGAATACGTTGATTTACGGCTTTTTCACTAACACACCGTACGTCATCAATGCCCGTCGGGCAGCCTTGACGAGACGCGCATTCAATCTAGCATAGTTATATGACAGTTTGATGACAAAACCGCGCTTACAAAGAGAGCCCGTTCATCAGGACGGGCTCTGAAAAATCTGCTTATTTATGGTAAAGAAAATTACCAGGTCAGAATACGACCGGCCGCAGCCAGAGACGGCAATGCTGCGCTGGGATTCATCATGGGAATGGGTTTGGCCAGATCTTCCTTGGTCATGCCATTCAGTTCCAGAGACTGGAGACAGCCAATGATTTGTACTTCATTATCTTCGGCCAGCTTCATAAAGTCAGCGACGCTTTTGCCGCCTTCCATGGGGAAAATACTTTCAGCCTTACCCTTGGCCAGTAATTCCGTGGCAGGACCCGTGAAGTACATCACGACTTTCTGCTCGGCGGCTGCGGCAGTGGCTGCCAGAAAAAAAGCGGACGGCAAGCGTTTGGGGTTTTCGGCACCGGTAATGAGAATAATGACGAGATCTGCTGCTTCGGACATCTAACACCTCCTGAATGAACGTGTGAAGTGACTCTGATAAGTATACACCCATTTGCCATTCCAACTGAAATGGCCTGACTTACGTCCGGATGAATGGCACCATTCTGGACAGCATTTCCGGCAGGGCATACCACTGCAGCTCCCCTTCCAGCCGGTCGGCCTTGGGCAGAAATATACCGGTCACGCTGGCTTTCTTGACGGGCACACTGATGTGGGTGATACGGGTTGTCCAGATGCCGAGATGAGGCTGATGACCGACCACGATCAAAGTGTCCGGCAGTTCAGGCAGCGCTTGCCAATCCTGGCTCAGGGCATTCAGATCCCCGGCAGGAATGGCATCATGATATTGGGACACGGGTGTCGCCAGAGCCTGGGCGATATATTCCGCAGTTTCACGGGTGCGCAACAAGGGGCTGCTCCAGATCAGTACCGACCCGCTGAGGCAGTATCGTAAAGCCCTGGCTACATCAGATGCGCTTTGCTGACCATGGGCCGTGAGCTTGCGCGTAAAATCGGCGCCGGATACAGCGGCATCTTCTGCTTCAGCGTGGCGTACGAGTAAAAGGTTCACGCTTTTGCACCTCCTGTCCAAACCAGATTATCGTGATGGCCCTCGGCAATACCCGGGCAAGAATGGTAATCACCGCAATACCGATCAAAGCAGTCATCCACTCATCCACTCGGGTTTTGCTATTGGGACCCGCACCGATAAATACTTCCAGCCCGGATAAAACCGCCCCCAGAAAAATGGTCACCGGTCTCCAACCATAGGGACCAAGTACCGGATAAAAACGGGCGATGGCCCCTAGGGTTACCGTAGCCCAGAGGGCGTACTCTCCTGCACGTATCCACAAGCCCTGAGGATTCACCGGAAGCATCTGCCCGCTCCACAAAATGCCCAGGTAAATCAACAGAGCAACAATGGCCCAGCGCCACCATCCAGCCAGACTGCCTTTCATTTAATGCTTTCCTCTTTTGGGTTGCGGATCGTAGGGATTTTCACCCTGACGAAAAATCAGCCGCAGCGGAATGGCATCCAGACCCAAGGTTTTTCGGAAGGCACTTTCGAGATAACGCTTGTAACTACCGGGCAAACGCGTGAGTTGGTTGCCGTGAAACACCAGAGTCACTGGATTTTCGCCACCCTGATGGCAATAGCGTAATTTGATGCGACGCCCGCCGACCATGGGTGGCTGATGGGTTTCGATAATTTCGGCCAGCGCCCGGTTCAATTCGCCGGTGGAAAAATGTTTGCGGGAGTTTTCCCAGAGACGATCGATACTTTTGTACAGATCCCCTACGCCTGTGCCATGCAAGGCAGAAATAGTATATACCGGCGCATATTGAATAAAACTCAGCCGTCGCTCCAGTTCCTGCTTGACTGCCTTGCGATCATGGGGGCTCATCCCATCCCACTTATTGATGACCACAATAATCGGCCGGCCCAACTCTACCGCCACGCCGACCAGATGAGAGTCCTGCTCGGCGATACCGACCCGGGCATCCAGGACCAGAAGCACGACGTCGGCTTCCCGCAGAGCGCCCAGGGTTTTCAGAACGCTGAGTTTTTCCAGGCCTTCACCGACCCGGGCACGGCGGCGCATGCCGGCCGTGTCAATCATGACGTAGGGTTTACCTTCCCGCTCATAGGGAATCCGGATGCTGTCCCGGGTGGTGCCTGGCTCGTCAAATACCAGCACCCGCTTTTCACCGAGCATAGCATTTACCAGCGTGGATTTGCCCACATTGGGGCGTCCCAACATGGCAATGCGTGGACCCTTCGCTATATCGGTCTGGGTAACGTCCTCATTGGGCAGATCGGAAAACACCGCTTCCAGCAGAGTTTCCACCCCATGGCCGTGGGCCGCCGATATAGTATAGGGCATCCCCAGGCCCAGACGGTGAAATTCCGGGAGTTCACTGACCGCGCCCTTGGCATCCATCTTGTTCACGACCAGATAAATGGGTTTGCCGCCACGCCGCAATTCAGTAGCGATTTCTTCGTCCTGCGTCGACAAGCCTTCCTTGGCATCTACCAGAAAACAGATGGCGTCAGCTTCCTGAATAGCCAGCCGGGTCTGGATGGCCATGGCGGCTACCAGTCCTGCGCGCTGCTCCGGTTCAAAACCACCTGTATCAATGACCAGAAACTGGCGTCCTTCAAATTGTGCCGTTCCGTAGTGACGATCCCGGGTCAGACCCGGAAAGTCCGCCACCAGAGCCTCACGGGTGCGAGTCAGGCGATTGAAAAAGGTGGACTTACCGACATTGGGGCGCCCCACCAGGGCAATTACTGCAGTCATGACGCAACCTTAGCGCTTTGCGAGCTTGATCCGATACAAAGTACCCGCATCACTGAGGGCAAGAATCTGGTCATTGGCCAGACAGACAGGACTGCTTTGAATGCCACTGGAAGAAATGCGGGTCTGGCCGATGCGATGTCCTGATTCCGGATTGAAAGCATAGAGATAACCGCCGTTGTCGGTAGCCAGCAAAGCATCCCCGCAGCTGCTCAGACCGGTCATGGCATGGCCTTTGAGTCGGGCGTTTTGCCACAAAATACTACCGGAACCCGGATCAATTTCGGCAATATCGCCATCGGCTTCAGCCACAAATAAATGCCCCTTGAACCAGACCGGGGTCAGATAGACCGACATGGGAACGCTCCAGTTCTGGGTACCGCTCTGTGCAGCATAGGCGGCCAGATTGCCCTGATAAGCAGCTGCAAATACCTGCCCGTCGGCCACCACAGGACGCGCTGCCACATCCACCATCCGCGCCAACTCATTACTGCCATGGGCGATGGCCACGCGGGCATGCCACAATTCGGCGCCGGTAGAGAGACTCAATGCAGCCAGAGTACCGTCGGCAAAACCGGCATAAACCACCCCATCATGTACGGTGGGGGTGGAAACTGCGCGCAAAATCAGGGAAGGTTGATTCATGGAAAAAGTCCATTGGACCTTGCCATCCTTCGGATCCAGCGCCCAGAGATGACCATTGACCGTTTGCAAAAGCAAATGATCCTGCGCGTAAACGATCGGGGTCAGGACTTCAGAGGTCAACTGCACCGACCAGAGCTTGTGCCCGTTTTTGGCATCAAAGGCAAATACCTGACCCGCAGTGGTGCCGGTATAAACCACCCCATGAGCGATAGTCGCCCCGCGCGCACTTTTTCCTACCAGGCTACGAATCCATTGCTGACTACCGCTATCGCTTAAACTGACCAGGTGTCCCGAGGCATCACTCACGACAATCTGCCGACCCTGCCGGGCAATGTCAGTCCCCTGATAGGGATTGATGGGCCACAGGCCATAAAGCCGTGCCTGCCACTGGTTGGAAAAAGAGACCTGCTTTTCCCCTTTACTGAGGGGCGGGGGCGTTTTCGGACCAGGAGAAGAATGGAACCAGGACATGATTCCGCAGCCATTCAGCAAAACCGCAAAGGTTCCTAGAGCGGCTGAACGCCATATGCTTTTGAAAAGAACTGTTCGCATCACGGCGCAACTCCAATATTGGCTATTTTCATCTGCAGATAACTACGGTACGGGTCGGTTTCCGGCAAGGCTTTCATCGCCGCCTGGTAGGCTTGATCAGCCTTGCTGACCTGCTGAAGGGAGGCATAGGCGTCGCCCTTGATTTCGTCCGCTATAGCGGCAAAAGCGGAGTCTGACTTTTGCAATAAATGCAGGGCGTTCTGGGGCTTATGCTGATCCACATACAGGCGCGCCAGATTCATGCGCGCCAAGCTGCGCATACCGCGCGGGGCAGCAGAATCATCCATGACAGCACTGAGCGATTTTTCTGCGGCGGGCACCTGTTTACTATCCATATCGAGGCGGGCCAGAAAAAAACGTGCCATGATCCCGTAGGCTGTACTCCCATACTGATGAATCAGCGTATCCGCACTGGCACGGGCGGTACTGTTCTGCCCCTGTAGCATGGTATCCACCAGTTCATTATAGAGTACCGCCGCTTTTTCAGTTTGATGGCGTTGATATTTCTCATAACCAAAAAAGCCCATGGCGGCGAGAAGGATGACAATAACACCCACAATGAGGGCAACACGATGGCGGGAAAGCAATGCAGAAAGTTCTTGACCGGTCACTTTAATCTTCTGGCTGTGGCAAAATTGTGCTCAGTATGGGGTGCATGTCGGGGGAAATCAACGCCAAGGCTTTGCAAACCAGTAGTCACGGCGTCCAGACTCCCCTCCCAGCGCCCTTCCCCATCCTGTTCCTTGATGATGACGGGCTCTCCCTGGAGTTGTCCGGCTCCAATCAGCAGCTGAAAGTGCGCCTTGGAACGCTCAGCCTGCTTCATCAGGGATTTGAAAGTCGCCGGCCCGGCACTAACCACACTGACAGTCTGGTCACGCAAATGTTCGGCCAGTTTCCAGGCAGCAGCCAAACTGTGGTCATCCAGCGCTCCGACAAAAAGTAGCGGTTGTGCAGCAGTGGTGAGCTTGCCCTGGATTTCCTGCAGGGCCAGCAAGCGCTCCAACCCTACGGCAAAGCCGATAGCGGGTGTTTCCTGACCTCCCAGTTGGCTGACCAGCCCATCATAACGGCCCCCTGCCAATACGGTGCCCTGAGCACCCAAGGCATCGGTCACCCATTCAAAAACCGTGCGGTTGTAATAATCCAGGCCTCGTACCAGACTGTGATTGACCACATAAGGAATATCCAGGGCCGTCAACAAATCCCGCAAACAGGCAAAATGTGCGGCGGATTCCGGGTCGAGATGATCAACCAGGTGCGGAGCCGCGCCGGCAATCTCCTGACAACCCGGCACCTTGCAGTCCAGAACCCGCAGGGGATTGCGTTCCATTCGGGTTTGACAGTCCGCGCATAAAGCAGCTTGCCGGGGGCGCAGATAGGCCAGCAAGCGCTCACGGTAAGCTGCGCGTGCTGCAGGGCTTCCCAGGGAGTTGATCTGCAACGCAGCCTCTACTCCCGCTTGCTGGAGGATGCGTGCGGAAAGGGCAATGACTTCGGCATCTGCACCAGCACCGGCTTGGCCGAACACTTCTACACCCAGTTGATGAAACTGGCGATAGCGGCCCTTCTGGGGACGTTCATGACGAAACATCGGGCCCATGTAGTAATAGCGAGGTGTCTGCCCGCGCATGGTCTGATGCTGGATGGCTGCACGCACACAACCCGCCGTCCCTTCGGGGCGCAGGGTGAGACTGTCGCCATTGCGATCGGCGAAGGTGTACATCTCTTTTTGCACAATGTCAGTGACATCGCCGATGGCCCGGGCAAAAAGCTCCGTGGATTCCAGCAGGGGTAGACGAATTTCCCCGTAATCATAGAGCTTCAGCAGGGCGCGCAGATCAGTTTCCAGAGTCTGCCAGCCCGCGACTTCGGACGGGAAAATGTCATTCATTCCCCGCACTGCCTGCAATGCCTTAACCGCCATAAAAATATCCCGGATCAGGCATCATGCCGGGCAGCTTGACGCTCGGCAATTTCGGCACGAATCCGCTTTTCCAGCACATCGACAATATTGACGTTTTCGACCCGATCCACCTGCTTGCCGTGATAATAAAGAATACTGCGCTTATCGCCGCCGGCCAGTCCGATGTCTGCTTCCTTGGCCTCACCAATACCGTTCACCACGCAGCCAATCACCGAGACATCCATGGGCTCCAGAATATCTTCGAGGCGCGCTTCCAGAGCATTGATGGTATTGATTACATCAAATTCCTGCCGGGAACAGGAAGGACAGGCAATCAGATTGATGCCTTTCTGGCGCAGATGCAGGCTTTTGAGGATATCAAAACCCACCCGGATTTCTTCTACCGGATCAGCCGCCAGGGAAATCCGGATGGTATCGCCGATGCCATCCCGCAACAGCAAACCCAGACCAATGGCGGACTTGACCGTACCCGAGCGCAATCCGCCCGCTTCGGTGATGCCCAGATGCAAGGGGTAGTCGACCTTTTCCGAGAGCAAGCGGTAGGCCCCCACCGCGAGAAACACGTCAGAGGCTTTGACGCTGATTTTGACATTATGAAAATTCAGTTCGTCGAGGATACTGACATGGCGCAGCGCCGATTCCACCAGAGCTTCCGGGGTGGGTTCCCCGTATTTTTCCTGAATATCCTTTTCCAGAGAACCGGCATTGACCCCGATCCGGATCGGAATGCCTTTGTCCTTGGCCATTTCCACCACCAGACGGGTTTTGTCCAGCGAGCCGATATTGCCGGGATTGATGCGCAAACCATCGACGCCATCGGCCATCACCTGCAGGGCAATACGATGATCGAAATGAATATCCGCCACCAAGGGGGTTTCCACCTGGGCGCGGATGGCCTTGAAAGCCTCAGCAGCATCCATGCTCGGTACCGACACCCGGATTATATCTGCGCCGACCGCTTCCAGACGACGAATTTGTGCCACGGTCGCGGCCACATCCCGGGTTTCGGTATTGGTCATACTTTGCACGCTGATCGGGGCATCTCCACCGATGGCTACTTTGCCAACGTGAATTTGCCGGGTTTTACGGCGCTGAATAGGAGATTCATGGTGCATGGGAAGCCTCGCTAGTGACAGCCGCGCTTGCAGAAAGCGCAGCAGATGTTAATGGAGCGGCAATACCGGCTAAGGATGTACTGGACACAGCAGGATGTCGAGGGACTGCATGGGCTTGGTGAGCCGGACTGCGCGTTGGGGATACTGTGGCTTGCGCCGATATCGTACTGGCCGTAGGTGCCGTACCCAGTTGCAGACGGGCTACGCCTAAAGCATTCACGGGGAGGGTAACAGGTTTGCCTTGATACTGGATTTTCACCCCCCGGGCATTACCCAGTAAGACCTGATAGGGTGGCTTGCCCGAATGTACATTAAGCAGATCACCCGGACGCCCCAGCACCGCCAGCAGGGTTTTACCTTCAGCATCCTTGACCTGTACCCAGCAATTGCCCTGAAACTGAAAAGCAATGCCATCAGTGACGACAGCGCGAGCCGCAGATTGGGTTGCCGCAACGGGAACAGTGCTAGTGGCGCCCGCCTGACTCTGGAGTGCCGCAGTCACACTATGCCCAGAGGCCGTAGACACTGCGGGTGGAGCCAGGGTTGCCGGCATGGAAACACTATTTTGGGGCTGATTGTGCGCAGAAGTAACGGGAGGAGGCGTGGCCGATGATCCGGAACGCCCCCAGAACCACCACACGGCTACAATCACCGCGACCACAATCAGGAATGAAATCAACAGGGTCCTTTTGCTGTAATCGAGCAGAGGACTCTCCCCATCGGGCAGGAGTTGACGGGTGGGAGACAGCCCTGAACCCGCGTTGTTGGCATCATAACTGCGCAACAAGGGTTCCGGATCCAGGCCCAGGAGACGGGCATAATTTTTCAGAAAACCACGAGCAAAAGTGGCACCCGGAAGAACATGATAATTCCCCTCTTCCAGACCCTGTACCTGCAGTTCCGTAATATGTAACTGCTCTGCCACCTGGCGCAGGGTCCAGCCCCGCGCCTCGCGGGCGCTGCGCAACTCGGAATGACTCTGGCTTTCATCCATGGCGTCCATCGCTTGTTCAACCCTGCTGAAGCAACAGCTGCTGGGCTTTTTTACCGGCCGCAGAATAAGGTGCCGCATTCACACAGCGTTGCCACAATGCCGTAGCTTCACTGCTGCGCCCCTGTTGGGCGGCAATTTGTCCGGCCAGCAACAATGCACCGGGATTATCCGGTTGTTGCGCCAGCACCACCTGCAAATGGCTGTAGGCGCTATTGACGTTACCCTCCTTAAAATCCAGCTCGGCCAGCATCTGCAATGCCGGCGGATAATTGGGGACCAGGTAGAGGGCACGATTCAGGGCATCGCGCGCCTCCGGAAGGTTTTTCAGGCCGGCATAGGCTTGTGCCAGATTGGTCCAGGCAAACTGGGGGGTGCTGTATAAGGGGTCCGCCGTAGCCATCTTCAACTGCGTGATGGCTTGCTGGTAGTCCCCGGCATTCACCAGAAAAGCCCCATAATTATTGCGGTATTCAGGATTTTTGCTATCGAGCGATAGCGCCTGAACAAAAGCCTGCTTCGCCAGACCGTTTTGGGCTAACTGCTCATAGGCCAGCCCCATCACGTTGTAAGCATTCGCATAGCTGCTATCAACCTGAGTGGCCCTTTGCAACTCGCGAATGGCTTGCCTGGGGTGACCATCCTGCAGATAAGCCGTAGCCAGAGAAGTATAAATGCCCGCCTTGGCTTTTCCATCGTCGGCAGGTGCCTGGAGACCCTGATCCTGGGCGCGGGTTTTATGTTCGTGGGCAATAAATGCCGCCATTTGCTGATCGGGTGTCATGGCCGTGTTCTTACTGCCAAAGAGCCCGCAGCCACTTAATACCGTTGCGGTCAGCACCGCAGGAATGATTATCTTCAGGGATAACGGGATTCTGCTCGTGCTCATGCCTGTACCTTCAAGGGAATGCTGCGGCGACCATCTCGCACCTGTCCGGCCAGTTGACCGCAGGCTGCGGCAATGTCGTCACCGCGAGGTCGGCGCGTAACCGTCATCACATCCCCGCGCATGACAATATCCCGGAAAGCATCAATGCGCTTTTGTGGCGAACGCTGATAATCAGAACCGGGAAAAGGATTGAAGGGAATGAGATTGACCATGGCCGGAATGCCCGACAATATCCGCAGCAAGGCTCGGGCATCGGTGTCACTGTCATTGACTCCGTCGAGCATGACGTACTCAAAGGTAATGCGACGACGCGGGAGCAGCGGGTAACGCCGACAAGCCTCCAGCAATTCGGCCAACGGATAATGCCGGTTGATGGGAACCAGAATATCCCGAACCTCGTCCCGGCTGGCATGCAGACTGATGGCCAGATTCACCGGGCTTTCCGCACCGAGGCGGTCCAGACCAGGAACGACCCCTGCCGTGCTGACGGTAATGCGTTTGGGGCCAAAGCCATAGGCAAAATCGTCGCGCAACAAATCCAGGGCAGGAAACAGATGCCGCAAGTTCAGCAAAGGTTCGCCCATACCCATGAATACAATATTGGTGATGGCATCCAAGCCCAGCTTCTGACGGGCAATCCGGATTTGGGCGATGATTTCGTGGGTTTCGAGATTGCGGCTGAGGCCCTGGGCGCCGGTCGCGCAAAAACTGCAGGCCAGAGAACAGCCGACCTGGGAGGAAATACATAAAGTGCCCCGATTTTCTTCGGGAATGAAGACCGTTTCAATCGCATTACCATCCGGCAGGCCCAGCAACCATTTACGGGTGCCATCAGCGGCCAGTTGATCAGCCAGGATTTCCGGTTCCGCATAAAGTGTTTGTTCTGCGAGACGCGCCCGGAGACTCTTGCTGATATTGCTCATTTCCGCAAAATCCGCGACCTGCCGCCCATGAATCCATTGCAGTACCTGCTTGGCGCGAAAAGGAGATTCTCCCCATTCGGTCAACAAGGCAGCCAGAGACTGCTGATTCAGTCCCAAAAGATGCGGCTGTTGCGCCGGAATCACGACTGCGGCTTCGGCACTCATTTAGCGCGAAAAAATCTCCCGTTGGCTAAAGAAATAACTGATTTCCCAGGCAGCTGTTTCGGCACTGTCCGAACCGTGGACAGCATTGGCATCAATGCTGTCGGCAAAATCGGCACGGATGGTTCCCGGAGCGGCATCCTTGGGATTGGTGGCGCCCATCAGATCACGATTTTTGAGAATGGCACCCTCACCTTCCAGCACACTGACCAGTACCGGGCCGCTGCTCATGAACGCACACAGTTCACCATAAAAAGGACGGGCCTTGTGCACTGCATAAAAACCACCCGCATCTTCCTGGCTGAGGTACAGCATTTTACTGGCAATGACCCGAAGACCGGCTGCTTCGAACCGACCCAGAATGGCACCAATGGCATTTTTCTGGACGGCATCGGGTTTAATAATGGACAGAGTGCGTTCAACAGCCATAAATTCCTCAATAGGGGTAGATTAAAAGTCGCCATAGGCTAGCATTACCCTGGTTTACTGGCAATCTCCGGAAATCATCGCCGGAAATCAGCACTGGAGGCACTCCAGAGACATATTTGATCGGCGTCATCTGCATGCAGTGCATAACTCATGGGGAATTTGCTGGCAAATCCAGTCCAGCAAATACGCGGTCGCACCCGCCGCTGAAGGATCCAGCAGAATATCGGCAGTTTCGCGTTTGAACCAGGTATCCTGACGTTTGGCCAGTTGCCGGGTTGCGGCGAGAGCTGCGGCATAGGCATCTTCAGCGCTGTATTGGCCCTCCAGCCAGGCAAAATACTGACGGTAACCCACAGCCCGCAAGGCGGGCAGATCAGCGGCATAATGGCGTTGCTGCAGGGCGATTACTTCATCGACAAAGCCGGTTGCGAGCATGGCATCTAGACGTTGCTGGATGCGCCCATGCAGCCAGGAACGGGGTGAGCGCAGGACGATTTTCCGGAGCGGGCCGGGGAAAGCGCCTTGCCAGTGTCGAGAGGCGCTTAGCGGTGCGCCGGTGTGCTGGATGATTTCCAGGGCACGCTGAATGCGTTGTTGGTCGTTGGATTGGATGCCGGCGGCGGTCTGCGGATCCAGATCCGCCAGACGCTGGTGCAATGCTGGCCAGCCCCGCAGTGCCGCCTCAGCCAGCAATTGTTGACGCATTTCCGGATCAGCAGGAGGCAGCGCATCAATGCCGCGCTCCAGGGCGCGAAAATACAACCCCGTACCACCCACCAGCACAGGGATACGACCCCGGCTGCGGGCTTCGGAAATACAATTCAAGGCATCTTCCCGAAACAAACCCGCTGAATAGGGATCGTCAGGCTCACGGATATCCACCAGGGCGTGGGGATATTGCTGTCGCAATGCTGCATCGGGTTTGGCGCTGCCAATATCAAAATGGCGATACACCAATAGAGAATCGACGCTGATGATGTCTACCGGAAAGTGGTCGGCGATGCGCATGGCCAGATCCGTCTTGCCGCTGGCCGTCGGCCCCATCAGAAACAGTGCGGGAATCATCGCCCGCGCAGAAACAGGCGGTCGAGGTCCGCCAGGGAAAATTGCACCACGGTGGGACGGCCGTGGTTGCATTGTCCAAATCGAGGGGTGGCTTCAAGTTGGCGGAGCAGGCTGTTCATTTCCTCCAGGGTCAGGCGGCGGCTGGTTTTGATGGCTGCCCGGCAGGCCATTTCAGCCAGCACCGGGTCACCCTCAACATCACCCTGCCCCCAGGGTTTTTCTGCATCCAGCAACTCGGCGACCAGTTGCGCATAACTGCGGGGGTCCAGTGAGCGCAGTGCGCCGTGAATGGCCAGGGTACCCGGTCCGGCAATGCTGATATCCAGACCTGCTGCTTTCAAAACCTCCTGATTCTCCTCAAAGCGCGCCAGCTGCGCCGCCGTCACATGCAAATACTCGGGAATGGAAAACTGCTGTTTATCATCAAGTTGGCAGGCCTTTTTCATCTTCTCGTAGAGGATGCGCTCATGGGCTGCATGTTGATCTACGAGAATCATGCCCTCGTGGTTTTGCGCCACGATAAAACGGGCATGGATCTGAGCCAGGGCCTGCCCCAATGGATATTCCGGGCTCAAAGGGCTCTGCTCTTGAGCTTCCAGTGGAGCTTCAACAGTCAGGCTGGCCGCCCCGGGTGCTGTGCCGGTAGCCACCATCTGTTCCCAGTAAGCAGCTGTTTGAGCCTCGCCCACACTGCTTAGAGGCTGTTGGATAGAAGGCGTATAAGTCAGCGGCGCCCGGGCTGCTGCGGCGGAAAAATCCCGACTTGCCGTCACGGCTTGCAGGTTAGGCTGAATGGGGACGGTCACCTGCGGCAAACCCGCGCCCTGCCTGGCAATAATCCTGCGCAGGGTATGAAAGAGAAAATCATGGACTGCACGACCATCCCGAAAACGCACTTCCGCCTTGGCCGGATGCACGTTGACATCTACCTGTTCGGGAGGCAGGTCGAGATACAAAACATATAAGGGGTGCCGGTCCTGAAACAACACATCCTGATAAGCTGCCCGCAAGGCATGGCTCAGCACCGGGTCACGCACCGGGCGACCATTGACGAAAAAGTACTGTTCATCGCCCCGCGCCCGATTGTAGGTGGGCAAGCCCAGCCAGCCCCGCAAAGACAGATCACGATCGCTTTGCTCCAGATACAAGGCATTGGCCATGAAACCTTCGCCCAGAACGGCAGCCACCCGCGCCGCGCAGGCAGCGGAGTCATGGGCTGCGGGGAATTGCACCAAACTGCGATCATTTTGCAGGAGTTGAAAAGCTACCGGGAAATTGGCCAGGGCAATCTGCCGAAGTACTTTCTGGACCCGCGACAACTCAGCCGCAGGCGAACGCAGGAACTTGCGACGTGCAGGCACGTTATAAAACAGATCAGCCACCCGTACCGTCGTGCCCGGCGCCCGGGCTGCGGGCTCCGAACGAATTTGCTCGCCGCCATGAACCGCGATCCGCGCCCCTTGTCCCAAATCACGGGTTCGGCTCAGAATTTCTACCCGCGCTACCGAAGCGATGGCGGGCAAAGCCTCGCCGCGAAAGCCCATGGTCTGGATAGCCTGCAAATCCTCCCAGCTGGCTACTTTGCTGGTGGCGTGGCGCTCCAGGGCCAGAGGGAGATCTTCCGGGTTAATGCCCGTGCCATCATCTTCCACGCTGAGCATATCCATACCGCCTGCCTGAAGATGAACGGTAATGCGGCTAGCCTGAGCATCCAGACTGTTTTCCAGAAGCTCTTTGAGAATGGAAGCGGGCCTTTCGACAACCTCACCAGCGGCAATCTGGTTAGCCAGGGTAGCGTCCAGGCGCTGAACTCTGGCAGGAGTACGGGCCTCAGCACTCATGTCTGACGCCCAGCTGGATCAGGCAAACCCTGCAACCAGGCTGCGGCCCGGGGATTGCCCGCTTTGGCTGACAGGCGATGCGCGGCATCGGCATGAATATCCAGATTCAGCTGCAAATCCGGGGGGGGCAAATGCCCTTCGCCCTTTTCCGGCCATTCGATCAGCCATAAGGCCGGGCTTGCCAGATAATCACGGATACCAATAAATTCCAGTTCTTCCGGATCATTCAGTCGGTACAGATCAAGATGATGGGCCAGCCCGGAGTGCGTGTCATAGCTTTCGAGCAGGGTATAGGTCGGACTTTTGATGGACTGGGTGACTCCCAGGGCACGGAGCATGCCCTGGGCCAGAGTGGTTTTTCCGACTCCCAGATCACCTTCTAGATAAATCACGGCAGGGACCTGAATACGCCGAGCAAGCTCAGCCCCCCAGGCCTGACAGATGCGAGCGCTGGAAAAAATCCAATCCATCAGTCAATAAAATGCTCAGGACCGCAACAGATGCCGGAGAATATCAGAGCGGGTGATGATGCCCAGCAATTTCCCTGCCGAGTCCACGACGGGCAGGGCGTGTACTTCCTTGCGCAGGAGTTTTTCCGCTACATCATCCACAGACTCATCAGGTCCTGCCGTGACCACCTTGGTTGTCGCCAACTGCGCAGCAGTCACTGCTGTCGCCTTGCGCAATTCTTCCTCGTATTCATGCATACCCCCCAGAGGGATCAGTCCATCGAGAATGGTCAGCATGGTGGGGAGGTGGACCTCGCGGTTGGCATCAATCAGATCCCGCTCGCCGATCATGCCGACCAGGTGCCCGTCAGCATTGACCACCGGAATGCTGTGATGCCCTGACTGCAAGAGGATTTTACCGACATTCTTCACAGAATCTTCCGCCTGCACCGTAGTGGCTGCACGGGTCATGATTTCCTGAGCCGTCGTCATTGTTTGTTTCCTTCCGCCATGGCGTCAAATAATGTTTGGAGAATAGTGTCTATTTCCGCTGCTGTCACCGACAGAGGGGGAACAATGGTCAGCAAATCCCCCAAGGGGCGACTATAGACCCCCATTTCCCGGGCACGTTTGCACACCATGTATTCTACCCGCTCACCATAGGGATAAGCCGCGCCCGTAGCCGGATTGCGCAAAGGAATGGCCGCCATCAGACCAAATTGACGGGGGTCGCCAGCCCAGGCTTGGCCGCGAAATCGCTCCAGTCCTTTCTGTAGTCTGGCGATTTTTTCCGGCAGCTCACTGAGTAGCGAGTCCTCGGCAAAAATGTCGAGATTTTCCAGAGCCACCGCACAGGCCAAAGGATTGGCCGTAAAAGTATGTCCGTAATAAAACTGCCGGGCCTCGCCAAAAGGCGCAAGAAAAGCCTGATAGATTTTTTCTGAGGCCAGGGTCGCGGCAATGGGCAGATACCCGCCACTCAAGCCCTTGCCCAATGCCAGCAGGTCCGGTTCAACCCCTTCCCTTTCGCAGGAAAACAGTTTGCCGCTGCGCCCAAACCCGGTCGCCACTTCATCCACAATCAACAGCACATCATGGGCATTACACAACTGTTGCGCACCTTGCAGGATTCCCGGAGGAAAAGGCAATATGCCTGCCGCCCCCTGTACCCCCCCTTCCAGAATCAGCGCGGCAATATCATCTTTTTCCGCCCTCAACAACGCTTCCAGGGCTTGTAACCAGAGCCTCGCAGCGGCTTGGCCATCGCCCTGGCACTGTTCCCATTGTAAAACATAAGGACTGGGCAGCCGCCGGGTCGGAAACAGCAAATTGCCATACACTTCATGAAACAGTGGAAATCCACCCACCGAAACCGCGCCTACCGTGTCGCCGTGATAGGCATTATCCAGGGTCAAAAAAAGATGCTTTTGCGGTTGCCCGATATTGACCCAGTACTGAGCGGCCATTTTGATGGCCACCTCCACGGCTTCGGATCCATCTTCGCTAAAAAAACAGTGCTGCAGAGACTCCGGCGTACAGTCCACCAGTTTTTTGGCGAGCCGTATGGCCGGGGGATTGCTGGCACCCAGACTGGTGCTATGGGCCACTTTGCCGAGTTGTTCCAGCAGGGCGCGATCCAGGCGCGGATGACGATGACCATGCACATTGCACCAGAGACTCGCCACCGCATCGAGACAGCGCTCACCATCCATATTATACAGATAATGCCCTTCGGCCCGGTCAATGATCCAGGGATCATCATCGCCATAACATTGCATCTGGGTGAAGGGATGCCAGAAATAACGGCGATCCCAGGCTTTCAGCATTTCTGTATCAGACGTCAAGAGACTTCAACTCCTGTAGGACATAAGGCACGGCGTTGAGAATATCGCGGGCCAGCAGGCTCTCGGGACCTAGTTGGCGGGCGGCGCGATCGCCTGCCAGGGCATGAACAGCCACCCCGAGCAGCAGGGCTTCATGAGGAGGCAAGCCTTGGGCCAGCAGACCTGCCAGCAGCCCGGTCAGCACATCGCCACTGCCGCCGGTGGCCATACCCGGATTTCCCCAAGGACAATAACAGCAATCCCCTTCTCCCCGCAAAAGGCTGTGCTGCCCCTTCAATACCCAGTATCCGCCATAGCGGGATTGTAGTGCCTGGATGGCTCCCAGGCGATCTGCCTGAATCGCAGCGCTGTTGTCCAGCCCCAGCAAGCGGGCGGCTTCCCCCGGATGGGGCGTAAACAGGCGAATGGCTTCACTGCACAAAAGGGAGGGACCAAAGCGCGCCAGAATATTGAGAGCATCCGCATCCCAGACCTGAGGACAACTGAGCTGACCCAGTTCGCGCAGCATGTCATGAGCGGCCAAACCCTGCCCCAAGCCGGGGCCTGCTGCCAGCACGGCATTTTTGGGCAAAGCGGCAAAGCTGGCAGGCCAGTCCCACCAGGTCGCCTCGGGAAGTTCTGCAGCCAGATAGGGAACAGCTGCAGGATGTCCGACAGCCGTTACCAGTCCTGCGCCTACTCGATAGGCCGCCGTAGCGGCCAGGGCCAAGGCCCCACCCATCCCCGGCGCTCCACCGAGCACAAAAACATGACCAAACTGGCCCTTGTGCGCGTCTAGAGAGCGCCGGGGCAAGACTGGCAACTGCTCCAGCGTTAATGCCGCACAAGCATCATCCATGTTCAGGCCCTCTCGATATCTTCCTCAGGATACGCGCTGACATGATGAATACTCAAATCCGGACCGGCATACTCGGCTTCAGCATCGAGACGAATGCCAATGAACGCCTTGATGGTGCCGTAGACAACAGCACTGCCAACCAGGGCGATCAGCACCCCCAGACTGGTCCCCAGAAGTTGGGACCAGAAACTGACCCCCCCGGCGCCACCGAGCATTTTCAGACCAAAAATGCCGACGGCCAGCCCCCCCCAGACGCCGCAAACCCCATGCAGGGGCCAGACCCCGAGGACATCATCCAAACGCAGACGATGTTGTACGAAAGTGAATAAATACACAAAAATGATCCCGGCAATGGCACCAATAGCCAAAGCGCCGATGGGTTGCACCACATCAGACCCTGCACAAATGGCCACCAGACCCGCCAGGGCGCCGTTATGCACAAAACCGGGATCGCCCTTACCCACCGCGAGCGCCGCCAGCATACCGCCCACCAGAGCCATCAATGAGTTCAGGGCCACCAGCCCCTGTACCTGGGCCAGTTGCTGGGCGCTCATGACGTTAAAGCCAAACCAGCCAATAATCAGTATCCACGAACCCAACGCCAGAAAAGGAATATTGGAGGGAGGCATGGCATGGATGCTTCCATCCTTGCCATAGCGGCCCCGCCGGGGTCCCAGCAACCACACGGCCATCAGGGCCATCCAGCCGCCCATGGCGTGGACCACCACCGAGCCGGCAAAATCATGAAAAGGAGCCCCGAAAGTCTGGGTAAACCAGGCCTGAACCCCATAATTGTTGTCCCAGACAATGCCTTCATAAAAGGGATATACCAATCCCACCAGAAAGGCCGTTGCCAGCAACTGCGGATAAAAACGGGCACGTTCGGCAATACCGCCGGAAATGATGGCTGGCACCGCTGCCGCAAAGGTCAGCAGAAAGAAAAAACGCACCATTTCAAAGCCATGATCACCGGCTGTCAGGGTATGGACGTTCCCGAAAAAGCTGATGCCGTAGGCAATGTGATAACCGATAAAAAAATAGACAATGGTGGAGATGCCGAAATCACTGAGGATTTTCACCAACGCATTGACCTGACTGCGGCGGCGCACGGTGCCCAGTTCCAGAAAAGCAAAACCGCCGTGCATGGCAAACACCAGAATGGCGCCCATCAGTAAAAAGAACACATTACCGCCCGGAGGCGTTACTCCTGTAGCCAGCATCTGACAGCTTCCTCTCTCAAGTGGTTATTTTAACTATTCATCCAACAGGCGACGTCCATGCATCGCCCGTCCGAGGGTACCGCGATCTACATATTCCAACTCGCCACCCACCGGCACGCCGTGGGCAATCCGACTGATGGTGATGCCGGCGGGGACCAGCTCCGCTAAAAACTGGGCAGTGGCTTCGCCTTCAAGGGTGGGGTTGGTGGCAAATATCACTTCCTGCAAGCCCGTTTCTGCCAAACGCTGGCTGAGGCGATCTAGGTGCAGGGCTTCTGGTCCGACACCATCCAGAGGGGATAAATGCCCCATCAGCACAAAAAAATCGCCGCTGAACACCCCGGTATCTTCTATGGCACGCAGGTCTGCCGGAGACTCCACGATACAGAGCACGGAGTGATCGCGTTGCTCACCCCGGCAAATACTGCATAAAGGTGCTTCACTGAGGTTATTGCAACGCTCACAAAAACGCACCGCCGCATGGGCGCGCTCCAAGGCCGCTGCCAGTTGGGGCAGTAGATGACGTTTGCGCACCAGGAGGTCATAGCAAATGCGCTGCGCAGAACGCGGCCCGATACCGGGAAGGCGCCTTAACAGCGCCTCCAAAGCCTCCATACTCGGAACATCAGCCATCTCAGAAAGGCAGGTTCATGCCCGGAATGCTCATCCCGCCGGTCACTTCCGACATGCGCTCGGCACTGACTTTTTCGGCATTGCGCACGGCATCGTTGACGGCTGCCGCCACCAGATCCTCCAACATTTCCTGATCATTGTCGGCCAGCAATGAAGGATCAATGCGGACCTTGCGGACATCATGGCGACAGGTCATGGTCACTTCGACCAGATTACCCCCTGCGTGCCCCTGTACTTCAATGTGGGCCAGCTCTTCCTGGGTTTTCTGCAGGCGATCCTGAAGTTGCTGCGCCTGCTTCATGATATTTCCCAAACCACCTTTCATCGTGCACTACCTCCCTGTAAATGGTATCAATGTTCAGAAACCGCTTGATCCCGGTCCCTGAAAGTAATGGATTCTACCTGAACACCCAAGACTTCGGTAAATTGCCGGATGCTGGGATCGTTGGCCACCCTCGCCTGTGCTTCCTGCATCCGTGCCGCAATCCGGGCCTCTTCCTCGGCAATCAGACTCCCCACCCCGCTTTCCTCGGTCAAAGCCGCAATGCTGAGTTGCGGCGCCTGACCAAAATAATCACTCAACGCCTGCAGAATGCGAGCCTTCTCTTTAATGATAAAAGCCAAATAACGTGGCTCGATCAATAAATCCACTTTCTCGGCAGCGCAGCGCAGGGCCTGGCCGTGACGCAGTTGTTCCTGCAGAAGTGGTGACAGCTTCAAGGCGGGAATCATGTCGCGCCAGGAAACTGCCGGGCTGGCGGATGAGGACAGCGCATCGTGTTGCATTTGCGGGGCGGGTTCGCGGACCTGGTCCACAACCTGCGGCGCTGCGGACTGGAATTTTGGAGTTGATTGCGCTTGTTGTTCTGCTGCAGCTTGATCAGCGTCCTTGCCTTTTTCTGGAGCGGACTCCGGTTCAGGGGTGGACTGCGGCGGCGGAGCCTTTGCTCCCGTTAAAGAAAAGCTCAGCACCCGCAAAAAAGCCATTTCCAGCGCCATGCGCTGGTCGGGATAAAGCTGAAAATCCCGGCGTGCCGAAAGCAGCAGGGCATACCAGGATTGCAACATTAACGGATTGATTTTATCACGGAGCTGCTCCACCAGTTCGGCATCTTCGCTCTCAGTCGCGAGGGGCACAAACTGCGCCAGACTCAAACGATGGACGCCTTCAATCAAGCGATCCAAAAGTCCGGCGGCATCCAGACCTCGTGCCAGATGATCGTCGACCAGAGCAAACACCTGCCCGGCATCCTGGGCAATCAGGGCGGCAATGATGAGCATGATGGTATCGTCACCGCTACGCCCCAGCATGTTCAAGACACCCTCACGGCGCACCGCTCCGCCACCGTGAACAATGGCCTGATCGAGTAGGCTGAGGGCATCCCGCAAACTGCCATCAGCGGCTCTTGCCAATATCTGCAAGGCCGCATCTTCAGCCGCAACTTTTTCTGCCGCCATGATTTGCTGCAAACGCCCCTGAATCTGGGGTATATCCAGCCTGCGTAAATTGAACTGCAGACAGCGGGACAAAATGGTCACCGGCAGTTTCTGGGGATCCGTGGTCGCCAGCAGAAATTTGACATGCTCCGGAGGTTCTTCGAGGGTTTTCAGAAGGGCATTGAAACTGTGGGTAGACAGCATATGCACTTCATCGATGAGGTAAATCTTGTAGCGACCGGCGACCGGCGCGTATTGCACATTGTCGAGCAATTCGCGGGTTTCATCCACCCGGGTGCGGCTGGCGGCATCCACTTCCAGCAGATCCACAAAATTACCGGTGCTGATACTCTGGCAGGCGCTGCAGACGCCGCAGGGTTGACTACTGACCCCCTGTTCGCAGTTCAGACATTTGGCCAGCAGTCTTGCCAGCGTGGTTTTGCCGACCCCCCGGGTACCCGTAAACAAAAACGCATGATGGATGCGTCCCGAGTCCAGGGCGTGTCGCAAAGCGGACACCACTGCTTCCTGCCCCACAAAATCGTCAAAATGCTGGGGTCGCCAGCGTCGGGCGAGGGCTAAATATCCACTCATGGAGAAACACAAAATTGGGAGGCGACGCGAATCAGCCACACCCCGGCACCTGGATTGCCGGCTGCCGCTGCTCCCTTCCGGGCCTGACGGGGTTCACCAGCTACCACTGCGAGGGGACCGATTGTTGTCGCCATAGTAAACCTGAAATTGTCCGGTAAGGGACGAGAACAGACAAAAAGTGCAACACTCACCTTTGCACCCACAAGTCGCGAAAGTATCAGAACCATGCCGGGGGATCAATAAGGACCATGACTTTGCGCTGCTGATCGATAACCCCGTAACCAGCACTCACGAGATCACCATGCCTATTTTCTGAATCCTTGGAGAATGCTGTACAGCATGGCGAGAAAGGTCAGTGACCAGGCGGTCAGGGCCAGAAAAAAGAAAACCCGGCCCAGTGGATCCAGAAAAACCAGATGCATGCTTCGCGCCATATGCAGCGTGGCCAGACCATACATACCCACGGGAAACACCATCGCCCAATAGGAAGCATCATAACGCAGCGGAAATTTGCGGATGCCATAACGCCAGAAGCCAAGGATCAGCAACAAGGGTATCCACCAGCTTCCACCTGCCCAGTAAAACAGGGTGAAGCCTTTGATGAAAGGCAGCAAGGGCTGCAAATAGGGGGCGGACTCGCCATTGAGGACCAACAGTGATCCTGCCAGGGTGGAAATAGCCATGGCACCCATATTGCTCCAGTAGGAGGAATGCAGATGCTCAGGTATAAAGTCCATAAAAATCATCCGATAAAAAATCAGGGTCATGACCCAGATATAAAGCATTCCGCCCAAAAGCCAGAGACTCAGGGCGATAAAATCAAATTCGGCCCTGGGCAGAAAAGCACAGCGGGCATCCAGCAACAAAATCAAAACCGCAATGGATTGGGGCGCAATAATGTGGAGCAGCCAACCCCCGGAAATCCCTTCGGCCAATCCAGGCTTATGGGGGTGCGTAACAAAGCGGGCCAGCAGTCCGTAATTCAAGGCCAGATACAGTAGTGTCGCCATTCCTAAAAGGATTGTTGCCGGAACAAGATCATTTTCCAGAATAATCAGTTGACTACCGAGCACCGCCGTAGCCGCAACCATGGTTAAAAATCCGGAGCCTTTGAGAATGGCGGAGAAATCCGCCAGCATCTCCGGCGCATAACGGTACAAACGCCAGAAATTCAACAGCCAGAGCACTGCGTAAAAAATGACATTCAACCAAAGCAGGGTTTTTGCCAAAAGCATGACATGGAGCAGCCCCGCCGATATGGAAATGACGCCCGTTCCCATCACCAGCGTAAAATAGGCCGGTGATAAATGCGCCAAGCGCTGATCTATCCTTTTGATTTGTTGATAAAACACTATTCAGCAATCCATTTTATGGGCTAAGCCAACATGCAGCCAGTATATCTGTGTAGTCAGGATTCTTCCCAGCCTTGGCGAACGACACCAAAACTCATGGGGCTAGCACCCTCTTCGGCCGACGCCAGCGATACAGTAACAAAGGAAGCAGGATCATCATACCAATAATAACGAGCATGTCCGGTGCGTGGAGGCTGTCATTAATGGGATGAACGTCCTCTTCTCCCCAGTGGAGGCATGCCCGGTGAGCTGGCAGTGCGCATCCTTGGCAATGCGGGCATTGCGGCAGAGGTCTTTGAAAATGTGCCGGGAGCATGATCAGGCCTTCGTCTTTGAAGGCAAGGAAAAACAAGGCAACCATGTGGTGGCGTCCTGCCAGATCAGGGTGGCAAGGGTGGGACAGAACGCGTTATGGTGTCACACATTTCGCACTACCATAAAGATTATAACACATATTCTAGTTGAATCTTACGTCCGATTCCAGCACATTCTGGCCGTCCCGAGCTTTCAGCGCTTCCAGCTCGGCAGTAGGGCGATTCACCCGCTGTGTGCTAAGGTCGATTCCAAGGCAGACAGTTTTTTAGTGGCCCAGATCACTGGGGGGTACAGCAGAGTGCCGACCTACTTAATTCCGTTCCAGCAAACTCTTGGTGTCTGCTGGGGGCCCAATATAGCTCAACACTGTCCATGGTACCCGCCGCCGGTTGGTCGGCTCCTTGTGCGTATATTATCTCGGATGTCGAGTTAGGGGCTGTAGTTACCCACCACCTGGAATCAGCGCGTGAGCGATCTGGACGGTAAAACACACCTACCGCCCGCTCTCGTCTCAGTCGGTCTTCTCTGGAAACAGTCCGGGCATCCAGCGTGACGCGAGCGTTGCAGGAAAGGCGAGGTGCAGGGGTGCTCGCGTACTCTCGGACGTGACTACGCCCTGGCCGATAAGGGCGGAAACGATGCGGCGGGCCTGACGCTCGCCGGTCCCGACGATGGTGGCAACCTCGCCGCGCGGCAGCTCGCCACGATAGAGCAACGCTTCGAGGATATTGTTAGCCTTGGGCGGCAGCCTGTTCAGGCGCATTTCCTCGTCGGCCCAGGTGAGGATGCGCGCGCGAAGCTGGTCGGGTTGCATCAGCCTTTCCATAAATTTCACCTGATCAATGCAGGTGGTCAGGAAGAATGCGGTAAAGGCGGCGAGATTTTCTTCGCTGAGATTCCCCCGCCCGTCGAGAGCGTTACGACGCATTTCGTCGCAGGCAGCGAGGTGGCTTTTGTATTCGTTAACGTTGCGAGCGAGCCCCCGCGCAATCGACCAGACCGCGCCGGTATCGAGCGTATCCAACAGCGTGGCATGCGAAACGAGGCGTGCGACGCGACCGTTGCCGTCCAGGAATGGATGAATCCATACCAGACGATGATGCGCCGCTGCTGTGGCGATAATGGTCTCCGATTTGCCGAGCTTCGCATAAACCTCCTCGTAGCGCTTGAGGAAACGCGGTACGGCCGATGCGCTGACCGGGATATGTCGGCCGACCTGCACGTCACGCTGGCGCAGTTCACCTGGGATGACCCTGATCTTCTTTTTGGTTTGGGGGTCTTCGACCCACAATAGTTCTTCGGGCAGATGTTCGCAAAAGCGCCCGTGGATTTCGACGATCGTCTGGGTTGTCGTGGCAGGAGCCTTAAGCCCGCCGGTGTCGAGCCAGTGCTGGACAGCGATATGTGCCTTGGCCTCAAGCTGGAGGTCGCGCTTCTTGGCATCCTGACTGTAATCGTCCTTGAGCGCGCGCTCGATGTCGATCGGGTGGGTGTCGTGGCCCTCGATGAGGTTGCTGTAATAGCAATTCATCGCCCGCACAAGGGTAGCAAGTGAACTGAGCAGGCTATCGGGTAGGGAGCGACGAAAGCCGGTACTCCTAACGGCCAGCTCGACCGCCAAATCGGTCAGTGCCGCCCGATGCCTGGAACCAACCCCGATCAACAACGGCTCCATGGCCGAGATGGCCTCGCCACGATAGTTGGCCGCTGTAGTGTCCGCGTGCTTATTGGTCATATCTCATTATGTAACAACATATTGGTTCAAAGCAATCTGACAGAAAGGCCGCTTTGAAGTCCAGTTCCCTGTCCGATTGTGTGAATCTTTGGACCGGCTGCAGCAAATGCACAATCTCAGCGACGAACAAACCGAATGCCAGATTCGGGTTCGCCTCAGTTTTCAGCGGTTTCTGTGAATCAACCTGGAAGAAGAGATGCCCGATTCAGAAGCGGGTTGGCAAGACCAAATGTAAGACCAGAGAAAAATAAAGAAAATAAATACGCTATATCATTTAGTTGATTGTATTTATTGGCGGAGAGGGTGGGATTCGAACCCACGGTACCCTTTTGGAGTACACAGCATTTCCAGTGCTGCACCTTCGGCCGCTCGGTCACCTCTCCTGAG